>CALDSP010000257.1 GCA_937924465.1 uncultured Leptospiraceae bacterium | reverse complement strand
GAATTTTTTGTTTCTGAACTTATTGAACGATTAGAACTTACTTTAGCTGGAGTTCTTTCTACTAAAAATCAAACACTTGTTGTAGAAATTTCAGGAGATTTTAAACTCTGTGCTGATTTAATTTTATTAGAGCATTTATTTTTAAATCTTATTCAAAATGCTTCTATGTACTCATCCAGTGACAAAAATATTTATTTAAAAGTTGAGAAGTATCCCGATAAAATTTCTTTTAGTGTAAGAGATGAAGGAATAGGGATTCCAGAATCGGAATTAGAAAGAATTTTCGAAAGGTTTTATAGGGTAGATACAAATCGTTCTCGTGAACAAGGTGGAACAGGACTAGGACTCTCCATTGTAAAACACATTACCAAACTTCATAATGGTTGGATTGATGTTCAATCTAAATTAGGAGAGGGAAGTACTTTCACAATCAATTTACCAACAAAATAAAACTTCTTTCATTTTATTCATTGACAAGAATCCATAAACTTATAAAACCTTCGGATATACTATGAAACAACCCTCTGGATTTTTGTCATTTGGAAGAAATATTGGTATTAAAGATCAAAGCCTGGATTTTGCTGTTGTTTATTCGCAAGTTTTGTGTCTTTCCACTGCCGTTTTCACCAAAAATAACTACCCAGGTGCTCCGGTTCTTGTAGGGAAAGAACACATTCAAGAAGGAAAACTACAAGCTATTGTAGTGAATTCTAAAAATTCAAATGTTGCTACAGGAGAGGAAGGAGTATGGGTTGCAAAAGAGACATGTAAAATTCTGGCAGAAAATTTAGGCATTCAACCGAAACATGTTTTACCTTCTTCTACAGGTGTAATTGGAGTGCCTCTTCCAAAAGAAAAAATTTTTGCGGCTTGTTCTACTGCAAAAGAGTATCTCAAAGAAAACAATTTGGAAGAATTTGCCCAAGCTATTCTAACCACAGATACTCAAAAAAAAATTTCTTATCGTACTTATCAAGATGGAGTTATTTTTGGAGTGGCTAAGGGAGCAGGGATGATTGAACCAAATATGGCAACCATGCTTTGTTATATTTTTTCTGATCTTCTTCCTGAAACCAAGGATTTGTATCCTTTCCTAAAAAATGCAGTAGATATTTCTTTTAACTGTTTGAGTATTGATTCTGACACATCTACAAGTGATACAGTTGCTTTGCTTTGTAATGGAATTAAGGGGAAAATACCAAACTCAATTTTTCAAGAACTTTTAAATGAAATTTGTATTGACCTCACAAAAATGATTGCTCGAGACGGAGAAGGTGCAACTAAACTCATTGAACTAGAAATTCAAAATGCTAGAGATATTTCTCAAGCTCGAAAAATTGGAAAGTCTATTATCAACTCTCCTTTAGTAAAAACAGCAATCTATGGTGGAGATCCAAATTGGGGTCGGTTTGTAATGGCAGTTGGAAAGGTCTTTGATGAGAAAATTCCTTATAATGATTTATCCATTCAATTAGGCAACTTAGAAGTTAAAAATGCAAACCAAGAAGTGAAAGAAAAATTAGCAAATTATTTAAAATCAAATCAAGAAATTCAAATTTTTGTAAATCTAAATCAAGGAAACGTAAAAATGAAGTTTTGGGGTTGTGATTTAACAGAGGGGTATGTAAAAGAAAATGCTTTCTATACAACATAAACTCCAAGAGTATTCTAAAAATTTTTTACAAGAGTTACTTCCTTTTAAATTAAGAGCGGGTTTAATTTTCTTTTCAACACGCATTGTTTTTTTGTTATTAGTTTTTATAATTTATTATGTATCTTCTATTTTATTTTATCTTGAATTGCAATTTAAATTTCAAGTTACTGTACTTACTACGACTATTGTTTACTTAGTATTTTTGGTTCCCATCCAAGAAAAGATAGAAATCTTTTTAAAGAAAAAATTTCTTTCTGAATATTTGTATGACGATGTTTTATCTTTAAAACATGCTTATAAAAACTTTGAGTTAAAAACTTTAATTAGCAATGTCTTTCCAGATATGGTTCGGATTGCAGGTGCTAAATCTGGAAAAATGATTATAAAGAAAGAAGAAAATTCTTACGATGCTTATTCTTATGTAGAGGGAAAATCAAAAAAAATTCGAACACAAACTTTTAGTTTAAATGAAGAATTTTTAACTCATTTAAAAACCTGTAAAGATATTATTACACTTCCTCAAGTGCATGAGACTGATTCTGTTGTTCATAGGAAGATGTTAGAATTAAAAGTCGAAAGTATCCTACCTTTTAGATATAGAAATAAATTGTTTGGATTTTTAGGAATTAGTGGAGTACCTGACTCAAGGGTAGAAAATGATTTAAAACTTTTAGCAAGTAAGGCTGCTATTGCAGTGTTTAACCATAATCTTACTTCTCAAGTTGCAATTTTAAATCGATTTAAACAAGAAATAGAAAATGCATCTAAAATACAAGGACACGTATTTCATACAACTATACCTAAGTTTGTTAATTTGAATATTGAAATTACAAATCGAGATCCAAATATTATTTTAGAGTTTTTTAGAAATTCAGAAAAAGAAATAGCCTTAGTTCTTATATCAATCACGAATCCAAATCTTACAAGTGGATTAGTTCTTGCTCATGTTTTAGGAAAATTAGAAGCATTGAAATATTCTACAAAAAAAAATTC
>CALDSP010000256.1 GCA_937924465.1 uncultured Leptospiraceae bacterium | reverse complement strand
GAGAGAAGCCATAACCAAAATTTTGTTGTAGTCGAACTCCCATTTCATCTCTATGAAAATCTAATCTATCTTCTTGTGCTTGGTAAGCATACCAAATTTGAGAAAGTTTTGCCGTAATCATTTGATCTTCGGGAATATCTTTTTTAAGAATGATTTTATGCCAAGCTGGGTAAAAAAATTGTTCTTCTTGTAAAAGTTTTCCTTCTTGAGAGAAAAACTCTATTTTTAAAATACCTCCGTTTAGAATCTCTGGAACTACTTGAACATAAAATCCTTTTTCTTTCATATAGGGTTTAGGATAGAAAGAAAATTTTTTTGAGGTCCATCCTAAAGAATCAATCCCTTCAGGAATTTCAACTCCCATATAACCGTGATAACTTGTGTTTCTCCCAAACCTATGTTGGTAAACTGCTTTTAGATTTTCATAATACACATCTTTATAACGATAACTGTAAACTAGATAAGCGGCAAGGTATTCCGCTATTTTTTCAATAGAAAGAATAGAATAAAATTCCAAGATAGTTTCAAGAGGATAAAAAATCTTAGATTGAGGAGCTTCTCCATAATGTAAAGTATCTTCTAACAAAAATCTTGTTTTCCAACGTTCATTTTCTCTGTGACGAATAGACATTTCTCTATGAATTCGAAAATCAATAAAATTCACAGGATATACTATTAAATCAGGGTTTAATGAAAGAAATTTTTTACTCAACAAAATTGTATCTATTGGAGTCATACCTGCATAAGTTAGAATTTCTACTTGGACATTCATTCCACTCTTAGATAAATAATCTTGAATATCTTTTGGACTTAAAGAATAAGCTGCAATACTACTTCCAATAATTAAAACAAGAGGCTTATTTTTAGGCTTTTTTTTTAACTCTCTAAAATGATGCTCATAACCAAAGAAAAAATTTGTTGACCAAGCTGACTCATCTGGCATTGCCCATATGAAAACATCAAAGAAAAGTATATCGATTGTTTTAAATAAAATGATAGAAAATAAAACTATCAAAAGAGATTTAAAATTTTTTTTTAAAATCATCAAAACAAGTCAAATGAAAGTTTAGAAAATTATTTTTGAATTTTAAAAATTTCTTCTTGAAAATTTTCAAAAATCAAACTTTCCGCATTTTCTTTAATAAGATAGTCAGTTGGAAGAGGAACTTTTCCACCACCACCTGTTAGATCTACTACATAGTTAGGAAGACAAATCCCACTAATGAATCCTCGTAGTTGTTTCATTATTTTTATTCCTTCCTGAATTGGGACTTTAAATCCTGAACTTCCGTAAACCTCATCACATTGATGAAGATAATACGGTTTCACTCCAATATTTACAAGTTGATAAAACAAATCTTTTAAAATCTCTGCATTATCATTGATTCCTTTTAACAAAACATTTTGATTTAAAACAATTGCATTACCTTCTTGGATAAGTTTACGAATTGCCTCTTTTGATTCTAAAGTAATTTCTTTTGGATGATTAAAATGTGTAACTACAAATATGGGAAAGTTTTCTTTAAAAATCATACACAATTCGGACGTTATGCGAAAAGGTAAAGTTACAGGATACCTTGTATGAATACGTATATGATTGATATGAGAAATTCTTTTTAGCTCTCCAATTAAATAAGAAAGAGAAGTATCGGATAAGGAAAGGGGATCTCCGCCAGACAAAATGACTTCTTTAATTTCTTTATGTTCTTGAAAATATTCCAAAGCCTTCTTCCAATCTTCTTTTCGAGGAGTATTAAAACTATTTCCAACTTTACGTTTACGAGTGCAAAACCTGCAATACACCGGGCATACATGAGACAAATACCATAAAGCTCTATCAGGATAACGATGAGTTACTCCTTTTACAGGCATGTAATTTTCTTCATAAAGAGGGTCTTGTCTTTCATAAGAAGTTTGGATTAACTCTAAAGCCTGTGGAATAATTTGCTTACGAATTGGACAATGTGGATCAGAAGGATTCGCTAAAGAAACATAATAAGGAGTAACAGCAAAATTGAAAATTTTTTCCGCTTTGTCAAAAATCTCTTTTTCTTGAATACTTAAAGAAAAAAAGTTTTCTAACTCTTCTTTAGTTGTAATACGATTTTGTAACTGCCATTTCCAATTTGTCCAAAAAGATAAATCTTGTTTTAGGAAAAAAGTTTTTTTCATAATTAAAAATTTTTCAGTTGAGTTAAACCAAATTTATTTGCAATTTTTTCATCAAAGGTTGGAAGTTGTTTGGCATCAATAGCCACTCTTGTTCCATTATCTAAATCTAATATCACAATTTCTTGTTTAGATTCATATAAGAATTTATATAAATCCTTGATACTAGTTACTTTTTTATTGTTTACAAATTGTAAAATTTCCATACTCAAGTTATGATAACCATTATTTGAGTCATCAGGAAGAACCTGCACTAAAACAACAATTTTCCCTTGTGTGCTAGTTTTATGAAATTTATGATAGTCTAGTAAGTAAAGAAGTTTTTTATCGACCTTTGTTCTCCAATTATTCCCCCATTCTCTTAGCAAAAACTCACTCAATTCTGTAAATATAAATCCGTTTGCTATTAAAAATCTAGGAAGATTTCCATAATTATGTGCATGGGGAATTTGGATTGCCTTTTCAGGAAAAGGTTTCAATTTCATTTTAAGGTCAATTTCTTTACCTTCTCTCCAAACTTTGAGTTTGATTTTACTTCCAATTTGAAATCCTATTTCCTTTCCTGCATTCAACAAAAAACTAATAGGTTGTTTTCCATAATTTGCGTCGGGGTGTTCAAAATTTCCCTGTGAATCAATTTTAAAATCATCAATTTGAAAAATAATGTCCTCTATCTTTAAAATCCCATATGCACTAGAATAAGGAATAATTTCAGAAACAATTACACCTTCATAAGGAAATTTATAATATTCTTTTGTAGTTGGATCTAGCAATGGTTGATATTGAAATCCCATAAATGCAAAAGTTTTACCTTTTTTTTCATGTTCTATAAATTGATTAATTATAAAACCCGGAATTACTTTCCCAATGCTTTTGTTGGTTTGATGTTTAAAAAATATCCCTACTGCTTTATTTTTTAAGAAAAGAATTTCTCCGATTCCATCTAACTTTTCATTAACATTTACATTTAAATATGGTAATTCCAAGTGACTATGACTCTGTTGCTCAACGCTAATTGAAATACCTCTAACTAAAGAAAGCAAAGGATTTCCAAATGAATCTAAATGAACTACAGTAAACTCTGATTTTGGATCAAATTTATCATCAAAAGAGATAGGCTGTATATTTTTTTCATCCCTTACTTCTAAAAGTGCTAGGTTTGAATCTAAATCTATTTTTTGAATTTGTGCAGGACTTGGATTTGGATTGTTTTTATATTTGATTGCAACGGAGGTAGCATATTCCAAATAAGAAGCTAATACCAAAACAAGATTTCTTTTTATAAAGACTCCTATAATTTCTGTTGTAACTGGTTTTTTGGTCATCCATGGAAATTGGAAATTAGGAGTTTGAGAAGTAACTTTTACAAGGACAATTCCATTTGTGTTTTGTTCTAAATTAAGATTTTTTCCTGAAATTTCTGTAATAAAAAAAACAAAAGATATTAAAAATATTTTAAACATACGTACATTTTTAAAAAGTCTTTGCATATTTTAAAACAATTTTTTAGTAAAGAGATTTGAATTCTTAAATCTCTTTGAACAATTTTTCTATTAAACTGAAAAGTTATTGCATATTATAACAGATAGAGCTCTTTATTCAAAGTTTTATTTTATGCCTTGTAATCAAAAAGATTTTGCTTTGGATCGATTAATCAAACATTTAAATCAAAACAAAAATTCTTTTTGGATGTGGGTTTGTTTTGAAGTTTAATCTGGTGGGTCGTAGAACGTAATCCATCGTTCTAAGATACTTCTTCCTTTACGCAAGACTTTCCGTAATTGGGGAATCCGTGCATAGTAGACCGTAGTAACAACCACACTA
>CALDSP010000255.1 GCA_937924465.1 uncultured Leptospiraceae bacterium | reverse complement strand
GTCCTTCCTCGTCTTATATGTAAAAAAGATGCTTTGTTAAACTTTGGAATAAGTCTTTTGTTATTTTGTTTTACATAAAAAAATTAAACTTTCTAGTAACATTGCATTTGATAATTCTCCTTTCTTGTTTGTTGGAGATTTTTTAATGTTCTTATATTTTTTCTTATTTCCCTGCTGACTCACTACATGACTTCTTAAGTCTTCACAAAAAACCTAAAAATCAAATATCTGATTGAATTTGATAAGTAGGTTCCTTAAATTTTCTAATTTATTATTTTGATCTTTTGATTCAAATAATAATGAGCAATTTATTTGAATTTGTTTTACTCAATACTCTTTTTTATAAAAATTAAAAAGCAAGTATTGTAGGGGAGGGGTTCCTAAATTGAAACAAATTTAATTCTTTACTAAAAATTTTTGAAACTTTTTTAAAAGTCTATCTTGAAAAAACTTGTCAAAATTTAAATAAAAAAACTTAGTTTTCTTTTAAACTCTATGCCAGTTTCAGAAGAATTTATTTTTAGTAAACTTACAAAAGCAATTGATATTGAAATTGAATCTATCCATAAATTTCGAGAAAACTTAGATTTCAATACAGTCAAAGCAGTTCAAGCAATTTTAGAAACTCAAGGTAAAGTTATTCTTACAGGAGTAGGAAAGTCGGGAGATATTGCTAAAAAAATTTCTTCTACAATGACTTCTACTGGCACGAAAGCCATTTTTTTGCACCCTTCGGATGCTGCCCATGGAGATATTGGGATTATTTCTAAAGAGGATGTTGTAATAGCAATTGGAAAATCGGGAGAAAGTGATGAACTTTTATTTCTAATTCCTACAATAAAGAAAATTGGTGCAAAATTAATTGCAATTACAGCGAATTCAAAATCTCGTTTAGCTCAAGAGTCAGACATTCTAATTACTACACTTGTTTGGAAAGAAGCCTGTCCTTTGGAGTTAGCTCCTACTTCTAGTACAACTATTGCACTTATTTTAGGAGATGCAATAGCAATGGCTTTAATGGAGTTAAAAAATTTTAAAGAAGATGATTTTGCTTTATATCATCCTGCTGGTCGCTTAGGTAAGCGCCTAACGTTAAACGTTGAGGACGTTATGCGAAAAGGAGAGGCTATTCCAAAAGTTTCACTTAGTGAAACTCTTCCAAAAATCTTAGAAGAAATTACAACCAAAAGTATTGGTGCCACTTGTGTTGTTGATAAAAATCAACTCTTGGGAATTATTACAGATTATGATCTTCGTAAACAACTTATGCAAGGTTCACTCCATAAAGACATTCAAGCCAAAGAAATTATGAATCCAAAGCCAATTTTTTTTAGAACTGGAAGAAAGGCTTATGATGTTTTAAAAGAAATGGAAGATAGAAGCCGACCTATTTCTATTGCTCCCATTTTAGATGATGAAGATAACTTAGCTGGTGTTATTTCGTTGCATGATATGTTACAAAGAGGTTTAAAATAAAAAGGAAATATTATGGAAATTTCAATTAAATACTACGACCCAATCAATAGATATTCAAGAAGAGTCAATTTAAATGAATGGTTTGTTTGTTATGATCTTTATAAAAAAGGAGATTATTATTCCTCCTTTATTCATCTTTTGAAGTATATCAATCCACCTTATGAAATTCCAGATACTTCTGAACTTAATTTAAAATATCCTCATGGTTCTGTATACGTTCAAATTCAAGCGAATCATGATTTTTATCGCATTGATGTTCCTTTTTTGAAATTTACTCCGCAGTCTATTAGAATTCCTGCTATGAGACAAATGATTGAGGCAAATTTTAGTTCTCTTATATTGGGTCAAATTGAGCTAAAAGAAAATGAGGTTTGGATTCACTATGAAGATAAAATGTCTAACTTTGATCCATACAAGGTTTACGATTTATTAAATGAAATTTGTTTAGAAGCAGACAATACAGATGATTATTATGTAGATAGATTTAAACTAGAATATTTAGACTATCCTAATGTACAAAAATTTACTTCTTCAGAAATGAGTAATGCTAAACAAATATTTAAAGAAATTATTGAAGAAGGTTTACTTTACGCGCAATATTTAGAAGAAAATCGATTTTATTATACTGCTTGTGATATGTTAGCTATATGTTATTTAAAATTACGTTATGTGCTGTTTCCTCAGGGAATTTTAGGTAGAGATTTAAACTTTGATTTTCTGAAAATGTATGAGAATGTTCCAATCAATATTTTAATAAGTGAAACAAAAGCAAGACTTACGAAATTATTGTCATATGATGAAAAGAAAATGGAGGAATCTTTTTTTCATCCAAATTTTTTAATGACAATCAAGTCACGCGCTGAGGTTCCAAGAGTTCAAGAATTTCTAGTAAATGCATACAACAATGGAAGAGATGCAATTTATAATAAAAATTACATGATTGGAGCTTTGGGAATGTATTATCATTTATATAACCTTATGGATAGTTATACTATTCCTATTGAATTTACCAACGCTATTCCAAAAGTTTTTCAAAGGTGTTCAGAGAAAGATTGGAAATATACTGCAGAACAACTTTTTCAACTCATTTCTAAAATTATGGAAATCAAACTCGATGAGCATGGCCAAGTAATTGCTGGGTCTATGGATTTAGGAGAAGAAATTGTAAAAGAAAAATCTCAAACTTCTTCCCAAAATATTTTTGCAAAAATTACCAATTTATTTAAAAAATGAGGAACCTCAATGAGTGAGATAGAAAAAATTTTTTCAGCTGTAGTGAAGATTAACACTTCAGAAGGTAGTGGAAGTGGATTATATTACAAACCTCAAGACGTTATTGTTACAAATCACCACGTTGTAAGTGGATTTCGAAAGGTAGGCGTAGAAACTCAAACTCATCAAACGATTGCGGCAAATGTAATTCTTGTAAATCCTTTGCTTGATATAGCTATTTTAAAACCTCAAAAAATTTTAGATATACCAGAGGTTAGCTTTTTAAGAAGTAAATTTATAAAAAATATGGATCGAGTTTCTGTACTTGGATTTCCCTATGGAATGCCCTTTACAGTAACAGAGGGGATTATTTCTGCAACAAAGCAAATTTTAAGTGGACAAGCTTATATTCAAACAGATGCCGCAGTTAACCCCGGTAATAGCGGTGGTCCAGTTGTGAATATGAAAGGTGAAGTGATTGGAATTACAACTTCCAAATTTCAAAATGCTGATAACATGGGTTTTGCTTTACCGATAGATCATGTAATTGAAGAATTGGAAGCATTAAAACAAAATCCAAATTTTGTTTTTGCAGTCAAATGTCCTTCTTGCAATCATCCCTTGTTTGAAGAGTCAGAGCATTGTCCTAATTGTGGAACAAGTTTAAATGTTCATTCTCTATTTGCAGAGACACCCAAAACAGCTATTGCAAATTTTGTAGAAAAAGTTTTTGATGAATTGCAACTAGACCCAGTAATTGCTCGAAAAGGTTTTGATTTTTGGGAGTTTCACCAGGGAAGTGCCCTAGTCCGTTATTTTGTTTATAGGAATAATTATTTATTTGCAGTAAGTCCTGTTGCTAAACTTCCAAAGCAAAATTTGGAATCACTCTATAAATATTTAATGAGTAATCCTTTAAAACCATTTTATTTTGGATTAGCAGAAAATGTAATTTATCTTTCTTACAGGGTTCACTTAGCAGATATCACTCGTCCTGATAGTAGAGAAATCCAAGAAAACTTAAAAAGGCTTGCTCTCAAAGCAGATGAGTTGGATAATTTTCTAGTTGAGAAGTTTGCTTGCGAATGGTATAATGAAGATAAACAGGAGTAGTGGGGTTATGTTGGGAATATTTGCAGGTCTAATTTATGCCAATGCAATGGAATGGGTAATTCATAAATATTTACTCCATGAAGATGGTCGTAAAAAAGGAAGTTTCTGGCGTTTTCACTATTCAGAACATCATAAAAATGCACGTCAAAATAATTTTTTAGATCCTGATTATGAAAAAAGCCTATTGGAATGGAATGCTCAAAGTAAAGAAGCTTTTGCTTTACTTTTAGGAGCTGGAATTCATCTTCCACTTTTTCCTATTTTACCGGGTTTTGTAAGTGCTCTTTGGTTTTCTATGGGATATTATTACTACGTGCATAAGCGAAGTCATTTAGAACCTGAATGGGGGAGAAAACATTTACCTTGGCATTACGATCACCATATGGGAAAAAATCAAGATGCGAATTGGTGCGTAACGTTCCCTTTGTTTGATCATATTATGGGGACAAGGATTTATTATTTAGGAACAGAAGCAGAAAAGTTAGATCATGAAAGAAGATTAGCAAGCATAAATACTTAAAGATTAAACTACTCATATGATGTTCACGGAGTAATCTTATGAAAATTCTTTTTTTGATTTTGTTAACACTAGGAGAGCTTATGGCGCTTGAATTAAAAAGTTCTGCATTTCAACCAAATCAAATGATTCCAGACAAATACACTTGTGATGGTCAAGATATTTCTCCCCCCTTAGAGTGGACTGGTATTCCTGAAGGAACAAAATCCTTTGCATTGATTATGGATGATCCTGGTGCTCCTGTTGGACTTTGGGTTCATTGGGTAGTTTACAATATTCCTGTAGAAGTAACTCAACTTCCAGAAAACGTTGCTAAAAAAGAAAAGATTTCTATAAATGGAAAGGAGCTTACACAAGGTAAGAATACTTGGCCAAAGATTGGTTACGGAGGACCTTGTCCACCAAATAAGGCTCATAGATATTTCTTTAAATTATATGCTTTGAAAGAACAGACTAACTTTCCAGTAGGACTTACTGCAAAAGAACTAGAAAATAAAATTAAAAATATCACTATTGAAAAAGCAGAACTAATAGGTATTTATGATTTAAAGAAAAGAAGAAAGTAATTCAAAGTCTTTGTTATATGATTTTAAAATAAATCGAAGACTTTTTTACTTCCGCTTAGATTTTATAAAATAATTTGTTTCATAAAAGATTGTTGAAATTTTTTTGTATCTTGCATGTAACATGCTAATAAAATTCTCTTTGTTTTTAATAAAAATACCTAGAATTTAAATCTCTTGAATAGACATTTGTTTACTAAGAAAAATTTCTGAGAAAAATCAT
>CALDSP010000254.1 GCA_937924465.1 uncultured Leptospiraceae bacterium | reverse complement strand
AAAGAAAAGAAGCATCATGAAAAGTATATTGATTATGAGAGTAAGCATTTGGGTTCTGGGAAAGTGAAAGAGATTTATTTAGTTGGAATAGAGTTTAGTAAAGCAGAGAGAAACATTACAAGTTTTGAGTGGGAAGAGGTTTAAAGAGTGTAGTAACAACTACAAAGTGAAAGTAAGTAATAAATTCAAGACTCAAAAACAAGAATTATTATATTTTATGTAGTTCTTTGTGAGTAAATTTTTGATTGACGAAGTCGCAACAATATCTTCAAAATTTTATTATGCAAAGGATTTCTCTTTCAAAAGGGGCTTATTTAAATGTTTCTTTTTTAAGAAATGATTTACAAAAAATATTTCTCTATTATTTAACTAGTTTATACTTTTTTATTGTATTGTTATTTATATTTCAAAGTCAACTGCAAGCGGATCTTCTTTATCTTAGAAATGGAAAAGTTTTAGAAGGGATTATAAAAAAACACAATATAGAAAGTATTGAGTTTGAAAATGAAGAGGGAGAAATTCATACTATTCACAAATCTAAAATCCAACGCGTTCAGTTTCAAAAGTTTATAAGAAAAACAAAAGAGCCAGAACCTAACTTGATCCCAGAATATATTCCCATTATATTTGAAGTAACCAGAGACAATCGATTGTATACAATTCCTATTTTTGGAAAAAATTTTCCAAGTTTTATTCAAGTGAAATTAGTTTCAGAACGAGGAGAAAAATTCCAAAAATATAGAAATCTTTCTGAAGAGTCTTTTGTGCTCATAGTGGATCCGGAAGGAATGGAATTGGGAATTTATGATTTAGTTATTTTCGATGAACAAGGAAAAGAAATACAAAAGTATCAAAATTTAGTTCAAATTGTAGACCCATGAAATTTTCAGATTTATTTTTATTACCTAACCTTCTTACTTTGCTTAGAGTTTTTTTGATTGCACCTTCTATTTATTTTTTACACAATAAATTGTTTCTAGCCACATTTTTGTGTGTAACTTTTATGTTACTGACAGATTTATTTGATGGGCTTTTAGCAAGAAAATTGAAGCAAGTTTCTTTGTTAGGTTCTATTTTAGATCCTATTGCAGACAAGCTTGTAGTGATTTCTCTTTTTACTTATTTGTTTTTATTAGAAAAAATTCCTTTGTTTTATTTTGTCATAATTTTACTTCGAGATATTTCACAACTTTCTGTAATTCCTGTCCTTCTTTTTTGGAAAAAAATTATTTTTAAAGTCAAGCCTAAACTTATTCCTAAAATAGGAACCGCTTTAAACTTTATTTTAATTGCTCAAGTTGGTTTAGAGATTTTTTATGAAGGTTTACAAAAAGATCCAGTTTTTTTAGGAGTGTTTAATTTACTTCTTGGAATTTCAAGTACAACTGAAGTATATATTCTTGTTACATTTCTTCCTAGATATTATCAAATTTATCATGGCAAGCATGATACCTTCGAATAAGTTCAGAAATCTTGTGTTAGTTATTTTGTGACCGGATACGCCTCATTTCCATGTTCTAATAGATCCAGTCCAATTATTTCTTCATCTTCATTGACTCTTAGTCCTATTGTTTTCTTTAAAATTATAAATACCAAAGAACTTATAGAAAATGACCAAATGAAAGCTAATAGCACACCTAAAAATTGGACCCATAATAATTGTAAACCACCTCCATAAAAAAGTCCTGCTACTTGTGAACTTTCTTCAAACTTTGGATTTGCAAAGAGTCCAACTGCAAGAGTTCCCCAAGCACCGGCGACTCCATGCACACTCACTGCACCAACAGGATCATCAATTTTTAATTTATCTAAAAATAGCACTGACCCTACTATGAGTATTCCTGCAACGAATCCTACGAAAAGAGACGAACCTATATCTAAATTATTACAACCCGCGGTAATTGCCACTAAACCAGCTAATATACCATTTAATGTTATACCAATGTCTGGAAGTTTAAAAACTAACCAAGAAGTTAACATGGCTCCTATTGCGCCTCCTGCTGCGGCTATGTTAGTTGTAACTGCTACAGTTGCAAACTTCGAACCAATTACAGTCCCTGTGCTACCCGGATTAAAGCCAAACCATCCTAGCCATAGAATGAATACTCCTAAAGTGGCAAGACTCATATTATGTCCGAAAATGGGTTCAACTTTGGAACCATGATACCGATTTATTCTAGGCTTTAAAATCAAAGTACCTGCAAGTCCAGCCCATGCACCTATGGAATGAACTACAGTAGAACCTGCAAAATCAATGAAACCTAGTTTTTCTAGAAATCCTTTTTCTTCTCCTCCCATTAAACCCTTCCAAGCTAAACTTCCAAACATAGGATAGATAAATGCTGTCATGATTACAGAGTAAATCAAATAACTAATAAATTTTGTTCTTTCTGCCATTGCACCTGACGCAATGGTTGTGGAGGTTCCTGCAAATACAACTTGAAATAGAAAAAAAGCATAAAGACTTGGATTTGGTAAATTATTTTCATAAAAATTAGAAAAACTAAAACTTCCTTCACCCCAAAACTTTCCAATTCCAAACTCTGGTATGAGTTGCGGACCAAACATTAAAGAAAAACCAATGACCCAAAAAAATATGGAACTTAAGCTAAAGTCTGAAATATTTTTCATTAAAATGTTTACGGTATTTTTCGCTCTTGTAAAACCAGCCTCTACCAAAGCAAAACCTGCTTGCATGAAAAAAACTAAAAAGGCTGCTATATATAACAAAAGATTGTTTAAATCTTTATCTCTTGCCTCTCTTTGCTTTATACTTTCTTCTTTCAGTTTTTGAACTTCTAACTGTAAAAATTCAATGAGTTCTTGTTGAGAGATAGTTTCCATTAACTCGGAAGAAATTTTTTCTACTTCTTGTGAATATATATAGCTAGAAAAAAACAAGATCAAACTTAAAAAGAAACTAACTTGCATCTTGCATCTCCTTTTGTTTTTCAATAGAGAATCCCTCTAATTTTTTTAATGAGATTAGTAATGAATCATTGGTAGGAGCGGACTTTACTCCTTGTTGAAGTGTTTTTATGGCTTTTGGAACAGCATTTTCTTTTAAATAACATCGAGCTAAGAGTAAGCTAGACTTTGCAAAGCTATGATCACAAGACAAGGATTTCTTTAAAGATCTTTTAGCCTCTGAATATCTTTCTGCATTAAATAAGGCTTTCCCTAATAAATAATGAATGAGAGCTGTATCTTCTCCACTGACCTTAATGTATTCAGAAAAGAATTTAACACTTTCGGAAAAATTTTTATCATTGTAATACATTTTTGCTAGGAATAAAAGAGTGTCATTTAAAGAAGGTTCCATTTTATAAGATTCTAAAGCTAATTGGTATGCATCTTGAAAATTTTTTTTACGTAAACTTGCCTTGGCAGATCGTAGAAGTGGAATCGAAGTCTTCAATGAATTACTGCACTCCATTAAAAGCATAGCTAGATCATCTCCATTTTTCATATCTTGTTTAAAATTTTTCCATTCATCATAAATTTTTCCTACAATATCTTTAACAAAGGTCCTAGAGTTTTTGGAAAACAATTTTGTTTTTGTGTTTAGAAAAACTTCTTTGAGTTTATCTTGGCCAAATTCTTCATTGTTAGAATTTTTTTGCTCTGTAAAACCATCTGTAAAGATCATCAAGTAATCTCCTGGAGATAAACTTCCTTGTTTTTCTTCATAATCGTTTTTTCTAACATCTAAAATTCCAAGAGGAAGTCCTTTCGTATCTAAGTCTATAATCTCTCCATTTTCTTTAAAATGAATAAGTTTTTGATGACCTCCATTTACATAGGCATAAGTGTAATCAGAAAAAATTCTAATAATGAAAGCAGTAAAATAAGTAGACTCGGGCAATTGAGGTTTAATTGATTCTCCCATTTTTTCCATTATTTCCGTTAAGCCTAAACCTTGAGTTACACATTGTCTGAACTGAAAATGAATTGCCATAGTTACAAGGGCGGCTGGGATTCCATGGCCCGAGACGTCTGCTATCATAACAGTTATTTTATTTCCTTGTTTAACAATTCCAAAGTAGTCTCCACTGACTTGCATCATAGGTTCGTAATGTGTTCCAAAATAAATTCCATTCCAAGGAAGTATGTTATTTTCAATAATTTGACTTTGCACATTTCTTCCCATTTTCAAATCCCATTCTAATTGAGAAAGAATAGCAGCTTCTCTAGCACGAGCAGTCATTAAGCCTTCTATCAATCGAACACTCATAAGAGCTAAGGCTAGTTGAGATCCCAAGGCTTCTAGAATTTCTAGATCATCTTCTTTATAAAAAAATTCAGTATCGCTCTCAACGGAAATAGTTCCTAAGACTTCATCTTTGTGCATAACGGGAACACACATAACACAACTTGTAGTTTCTTCTTCATCTAAATATTGAAGAGTATGCTTGAGATTCTGCACAAGTAAAGATCTACGAGAAGAAAAAGTTACTCCCGAGTAACCTTCATTTGGAGAAAGGTTTCTTCGTGGTGGAACAGTTTCTTTGATAAATTTTACTGGCACTAGGAATTCTCCATCCCAAATACGAAATGTAGCATTATCACACTCAAAAATTTCTTTACAAAGCGACATTAAGGTTTTCAAAAGTTCTTCTTCCCGACCTACGTTTGCTAATTCTTTGCTTATATAGAGAAGTACACTAATTTTATTTTGGTCGGTGAGTCCTCCTACCACCTTTTTGGCACCACGAAAAGAAACTACTTTTCTACTTCCGTACTTTAATTCTATCATAGTTACCTACTTTTTAGCCAATTGTACAGCAAATTTTGTACCAGATAGAATTTATAGAAAAATTTAAATATGGAACTATGAATTTCAAACTTTACAGTGCTTATTTTTTAATAAATATAAACCGATTTGCTTTAATGGTAGGCATAATGTTTGCTATTTAATCATAACCAATGGGTAGGAATTGTTTATTTTGAAAGAAGGAAAAATAGCAAACCATCTAAATGGCTTGTGAAAATACTTTAGCCTCTGGAAGTTTTCGTCTCATTCGGAGATCTAATCCCATGCAAATATTCCTAAGGAAAGCTCTACCTATTTCTGTTACTTGAAGATGATTTTCATTCCAAATAATTAAATTATCCTTTTCCATTTCTTGTAAATAATTTTTTATTTCCTCATGTTCTTTGGGGATGGTAACCTCCAAAGTGGTGACTAATTCTAAAATGAGTTTACGAAATTCTAAATCTTCTTCATTGAGTTTATGGCCTCTAAGAGTAGCAAAACCTAATTCATTAATTCGCTTTTGGTATTTTTTTAAAATTTTTTCATTTTGATGAAAACATTCCCAACTATCAGAAATAGCAGAAACTCCTAGTCCAAGTAAAAGGTCAGTTCTAAACTCTGTATATCCCATAAAGTTTCTGTGTATGGTTTTATTTAAAAGAGCTTTCCAAAGACCATCATTTTCATGAGCAAAATGATCCATTCCTATTTCTTTATAGCCTACTTTTTCAAATTCGTTACGCGCGTACTCGTATAACGTCCTTTTTGTTTCACCAGTAGGAAGATCTTCTTCTGTAAATAATCTTTGCGCTGCTTTAATCCAAGGAACATGAGCATAACTATAAAAAGCAATTCTGTCAGGATAAAGAAGAATAGTTTTTTCTACAGTTTTTTTCATTGTATCCATGTTTTGTTTTGGTAAACCATAAATGAGATCAAAATTTACAGATTTATATCCTAGCTCATGAGCATTTTCAGTTGTTTCTTTAGTTTTTTCAAAAGGTTGAATTCTGTTTACAATTCTTTGGACTTCTTCATCAAAGTCTTGTACACCTAAGCTAATTCTATTAAACCCATACTTTCGCATAACGTCCAATTGTGTTTTTCTCGTACGACGAGGATCAACTTCTACAGAAAGAGAAGCGTTAGGTGAAATATTTAACTCTTTGAATAAATTATCTAACAAATAATCCAAATTAGATTCAGAAAGATAAGTAGGAGAGCCCCCTCCTAAATGGATTTCATCTACTTGGCGTTTAGATATTTCTGGAACTGCTTGTAAATAAGAATGAAACTCTTTTAAAAGGTAAGTAATGTACGGTTCTTCTACAGAATGATTTTTTGTAATTGAGGTGTTGCATCCACAAAAAGAACAGAGAGTTTCACAAAACGGAATGTGAATATAAATAGAAATCTTTGCATCTTGTTTAGATAAAGATTTTGAAACTGAATTTAACCATTCATTTGTTGTTGGAAAATCCGTCCAATAAGGTACTGTAGGATAGCTTGTATAACGTGGTACTGGAATATCATACTTTGCAATTAAATCACTTAGGCTTACAGTTTTCATAAAGAACTCCTTACAATATCTACAAATGCTTTTACGTTTTCTTCAGGTGTTTTAGGTAAAACTCCATGTCCGAGACCACAGACCCAACCTTTACGCTCTTCTAAAGAAAGTTCCCGAAATAGTTTGAGATATTCGCGTAACGTTATTTTAAAGTCTTCTCTTTCTTGAAATAAAAGTGCTTGATCAAAATTTCCTTGAGTAATTCCTATGTTATTTTTTTTAAGAATGCTTGGTAGAAAGATTCTATGATCTACTCCTATTCCAGCTAAATTTTTTAGTTCTAGTACTTTTTGAATAGCTAATTCAGAAATACCTTTTGCATAATAAATTAATTTCTTAGGAAAAAATTCACTCAATATTTGTAGAGGTTTGACTATTAAGGAATCAAAGTCTTGAAATGGGATTTCTCCTGCAGCTGTATCAAAAATCATAACTATTTCTGCTCCCCCTTCTAATTGTAAGCAAATATTTTCTTTTAGAAGAGGAATTATAATTTCATAAAATTTGGATTGAAGTAATTTGTTTTTTTTTGCCTCAATTAAAGAGCCATCATGTCTACCTTGGACTGCATAAGCGTATAACGTCCAAACTCCACCAATGAACCCTATCACAGATTTGTGTTTAGGAATTTTTTCTATAGTGTGTTGAATTGCTTTTTTTTGAAATTCTAAATTAGGAATGGCTTCCTCTATAGATTTTAACTTTGTAATATTTTCCAAACACAAATGCCAAGAAAGTAGGGGACCTAAATCAGTATAACTCAAACCCATTCCCAAAGCATCTAAAGGAAAGAGTATATCTGAAAACAAAATAGCTACATCAAAGTCAAAATCTTGAATAGGACCAAAAGCTACTTCTGCTGCTAATTCGGGATTTGTACAAAGTTCCCAAAAAGAATATTTTTCACGTAACGCTTGGTAGTGTTTATGATATCGTCCTGCTTGGCGCATCATCCAAATCGGAGGAATTTCTTGCGGAACTTGATGAATGGCATTTTGAAATAATATGTTAGGCATAATAAGGTCTTACCTTATAACCAAATTTTGAAAATTTAGAAAAAGATCATCTCATTTTATTTCAATTTATGTTTAAAACTCATACCCAACTTGTAAAAAGATCTCACGTCCGGGTTGTGGATGATAAGGAGTTACAAAACCTTCTGGGTTGTTGATGAAAGGTTGCACTTCATTGATTGGACGTACTGCATTTCCACTGCTGGGGCCGCTTTAAATCCTAAACCTCTCATAGGTTTGTATTTTTTGAGGTTTGAGTTCTTTATTTCCTCTAAATTCATCATAGAGTTGAAAAACAGTAGGAGCTTTAAAAGCTTCTCCGTAAAGAATTTTCGAATTATAAAAATTCCAAGGTTTTGCAATGAATCCAAATCGTTTTGTGAAAATTTTACCATAGTCGGAGTCTTGATCAAATCTGACACCCAACGTAAGAGAAATTTTATCATTCCAAAACTTTTGTTCATCTTGGATATAAGTATTTTCCAAGAGACACACCTCCGACTGAATCACTTATAGATTGACGAATTGTTCGTTCTACTTGAAAACCCAGAATGAAATGATTAGTTTCTGTACATTGAAAGTTGAGTTGTTGTTATTTGCTTTGGAGAGAATAATAAATGAAGTTTCAATTTGAATTTCTTATACTTTATCTATTAGAATTTTTATTTTTAGGATACACTTTTCTTATTTTTTTTCAAAAAGAAAAATATTCTCTTCAAGGAGAAATTTATTTTCGACTACATACTGCAATTCAATCTTTTTTGTTTAGTAATCAAAAAGAAAATCAACTCAATCAGTTAGATTCAGAGTTTTTAGATAAATTATGTAGTGATTTATCGGTTGAAAATTTGTATATAATTCTAACTAAAGATAAGCTAAGTTTTGATTTATTAAACTCCTCATTGAAAAAATCTTTAGAAGACAATCCTAAAGAAATTCAAGATGAGTATTTAAGCTTAGAAAAAAATCAAAAATACATTCAAGATAAAGTATTTACAAGAATAATTTTAGATAGAGAATATTATAGCCATTTAATACTTGCGAACATAGAAGAAGAGAAATATTTTTTAGGGGTTGATCTAAAATCGAGTGAATACCTAGTTAAAATGCAAACTTTTAGGAAAATTTATGTGGGTTTGTTTATTTTTAGTTATGTTACTCTGACTTTATTTACATATCAATTTTTACAATACAAGTTAAGAAAACGTGCAATCCTTTTGTGGATTTTAGAATTTGTTTTTTTAGTCTTGGCTTCTGTCGCGACTTGCTATTTTTTATTTCAATACTGGCAATCCAAAATTTATGAAAAATACAACTCTAAACTTTATGTTGCGGCAAAATCCTTAAATTATGTCCTTCCTTTAGATTATCATGATAAATTAGAAGAAAAAGGAGAAGAAATATTTTATGAGCTTAAATCCTTACTTTCTAAATTTGCAGAGTTTCTAGATGTTTATTATGCTTATACAATTGTTCATAAGAATGGAAAATTTTTCTATAGTGCTACCAATGAAACAGAAGCAGACTTTGAAAACTCAACTGTTAGTCAATTTCTAGATGAAATAGACGAAGTCTCTTTGCCAATTGTAGAAAAGTCATATTGGGAAAATAAGACTTTCATTCTAAATCAGAGGGGAACAATTTGGGGAGATTTTAGATCAATTTTTATTCCACAGAAAAGTATTCGAAAGCAGGACTTATATTCTTGCTGTAGACATTCACTTATCGAAAATTATTGAAGAAATTCAAAAAGAATTTACTACGCTTTTCATACAAGGTTTAATCCTTTTTGTTTTTTACTTCACTTTAACAGAGGGTACTCTGGTTCCTATTTTTGTGTATCTTTTTTATTTATATTTGAACCGCAAAAGAGGACTAAGTGTAAAATATAAACTCGCTATTTTTAT
>CALDSP010000253.1 GCA_937924465.1 uncultured Leptospiraceae bacterium | reverse complement strand
TTCTTGGGTTTTGATCTGAATACTTCTTATAATTCCTGCAATGAGGAAAATTAGAATATAACTAAAAATTGCAATTCCTACAATCCTACTAATGTTGTCTGCATCGAAATCCCAGTAATGACCCGTAAAATGAAATTTTTTAGGTGCGTTCCATGTTGTGTAAAAGAAAATTAAAGATAGAGTAATAGAAATTGTCCATTGGGTATACAGTAAAAACTTTCGAATCTTACGGTTGTTTTCTTCCGGAAAGAAAAATACCCACTGTGCTCCAAACAAAATTGCCGGAAGAATAAGAGCTACTGTTCCCCATCTATGAAAAGCAGCATAAGGATGGTACCATACACTACTCATTACGTAAAAAGAGTTAAATAACCCCATTGTAAAAAATAAAAGTCCAAGTCGAGTTGTACTTTTGGAACGATTTTTTAAATTTAAAAAGAAAAGCCCGGCAAGAAGAGTAAAAATAGAAGCGAGTAGAGAACCAAACCCTAAAAAATTAAAATAAATATTCTCTATTACAATTTTAAATAGCTCCATGGTTCCTTCAGTTCAATACTTTAAATTTAGAGTGATAGTAAGTTTATCTTTTTTCAATAAATAGCAACTCTTTTTTTAAATTTTTTGATATTTTCCAAAAGTTTTTGTTTTTAATCTCAAAAAAAAGAATAAAAATGTATCAAATTGAAATACTAAAATTTAGATTGACCGATTGATTTTGCTTGTCAAATTCTAATTTTTATTTATTTTCCGTTTTTATGTTAATTCTTATTCGCTCTGCCTTTGTTTGGATTTTTGGAATTCTTCTTACCTTTGTATTAGGTATATTTGCAATTCTTTTATCTCTTTTAAAAGCTCAAAATGCAGTCCACAGGATTGCAATATTTTGGGGAAAAAGTTTAGCCCTTGCTTCTGGGATTGAAATTGAGGTCAACTACCCAAAAAACTTGGTTAGGGATGAAACGATTATTATCGTTTCGAATCATCAAAGTTTGTTTGATATACTTGTATTTTATTCTTTCTTAGATATTCAATTTCGTTGGATGGCAAAGGCTTCTTTATTTAAAATTCCTATTTTCGGACAAGGAATGCGAGGAGCAGGTTACATTCCTGTTGAGCGCGAAGATAGACGCAAAGCAAAAGACTCTCTCTTTGAAGCAGCTGAACAAGTGAAAAAAGGAACCTCTTTAGTATTATTCCCAGAGGGCACTAGAAGTCAGGAAGATGGAACACTTTTACCTTTTAAAAAGGGAGCTTTTATTTTAGCTAAAATGGCAGAAGTAACCATTCAGCCTATTACAATTTGGGGAGCAAACAAAGCTGTACCAAAACAACAAGGAAAATGGATCCAAAGAATTTATCCCACTTTAGTGCAAGTTGTGATTCATCCTCCTATTCCTAAAGAACAAGTAAAAGAAATGAGTGTAGAAGAACTTTTAGAAACTTGTAAACAAATTATAGAAAAGCCATTTGATAAACTTAAACTTCGACAAGAAGTTGAAGAAAGTGGAATGCATTACAGATAAATTTACTTTTTCATATATCTTCCATTAAAGAAAGAATTTTTTTCTAAAATGTTTTTTATGTCTCCTCTAGATTCTAATTTCTTGAGTCCTTCGTTAAATTTTTTTAAAAAAATTTTTTTCTCTGTTTTGCGAAAGCAAATATACAAAGGTTTATATTCTAAACTTGGTTCCAAATATTCAAACTTTTCTTTATATTCTTGTAAGTTGGTTTCAATGAGATAGTTTGCTACGTTTGGGTCAATTAGGATTAGATCAATTCTTTTAAATAAAAGCTTTTTTAGATTGTTTAAATCTGCACTACTCTCTTCCTTTTGTAAATAATTTGCTGAATCAAAGGCAGCCGTGTTTGTATAACCCCTTACAATTCCTATTTTAAGATTTTTTAATGAATGAAAATCTTGCATATTTGTTTCTGGTTGAAAAGAAAAATCTTGATTCTTCAATTTCATAAATCCCAAATCCCCACCTTGGAAAGGTTTTGAATAATCATAAGTTTTAGAAAGTTCCTCATTCCAATATTCGGGAAAGTATCCATCTAATTCTCCTGAATCCATAAGTGGAAAAAGGCGAGCAAAAGGATAAAATTCAATTTCTACTTTCAAACCTTCTTCTTCAAAAGCCTTTTGAACAAGCTCAAAAACGTACCCTTTATTTGGCAAATCACTTCCTATATAAGGTTGCCATTCTAGAGTTCCTAATTTTACTACATTGAACAATTTAGAGCTTCTTTTTTGAGAATCAATAGAATGATTTTCAATTTGATTTTTACTTTCACTACAGAATAATAAGAAAAATACACTAAATAGAAAAATCTTCATAATCTCCTCCTTTCCAAGCTAAAGCTTTTTCGTTAAGTGGATCAAGTTCCAAAATTTCATCTAAAAGAGGATTTGATCTTTCATAATTTTTAGATTGAAAGTAAAGATCATAAAAGATTCATTAGGTTTCGAATAGAATATGGATTTCGTTATCTGTATCTTTCTCCATGAGCTATTCCTAATGTAAAATTTTTAGCTTTTTTATGTGCATAAGATGCCAAAAATATAAATTCTAAATCTGATGGACGTTGAGCGACATAGTCATCAATATATTCTGCTATTTTTAAAAAATCTTTTCTTTCATAATAAATACGAATAAGAATTTTCAGAGCATCAGGATTTTTAGGATATTTTTCTAAGATTTCTAAACATAAAGTAACAACCTCTTCGTATTTTTTTTGTGTATAAAATCTTTTTGCTTGTATAAGTAAACTTTCTAGTCCCAAAAATCTTAAGTCATGTGGCACTGGAAGATGTTCTATTTTTAGGATAGAAATATCATCTCCTATTTCTCCAGACTCTTTAATTAAAGAATAAATTTCTTTTAAATTTGCCTTTGCTTGTTCAACAAAGTTTAAAAATTTGTTCTCATCGGAGTTGATAATATTTTGACCAAATTCATCCTTTCCTATAATAATATCATCTTTTCCATCTGAACCAACAAATAAAATATCTCTTTCTTTTAATTGTAAGGTTTTTACTTTAAATTTGCTATTTACTCCTAAAGTTCCTAATTTTAATAATATATCTTCCTTATCTAAAAGCTCTGTTTTCTCATCTCTATAAAGAACTAGGCTTGGATGTTCTGCATTGATCCAATATAAAAATCCCGATTCTTCATCAATTAGTCCAAGAATGCAAGAAATAAGCATAGAACAGTCAAAGGCTTCAAAAACCTTGTGTAAATCTACTATAGTATTTTTAATCCATACTTCGGGAAAAAATTTTGTGCTGCCTGAGAATTTTTATTTCTTGTTAAAATAGAATTAAACGCCGAACCAAAGACTAGTACTCCACCAGCACCTTGTAAAGATTTTCCCATTGCATCTGCATTTACAAAAACTATATAGCGTTTTCCTCTTAAGTAAATTATATCTGTAATAGAAATATCTCCTCCAATTTCATAAGTTTTTTTCTTGAAATCAAACCTCTTCTTTTGGCGAATAAAACTTTCAATTTTAAACTTATTGCTCTCTGCTGCAATAGAACAAAGAGGTTGAGTAAGAAGAGAAGTGAGAAAATAATCCCCGTCTTGTTGAGTTTTTAACTTTTGAACTTCTTCCATTTTTTCGGTGATTTCTAAATTTTTTTGATTGAGTTCATCTTTGCTTTCTATAACCCTTAAGTAATATTTTACAAATCCATATAATAGTAAAAATGCAATTGAATCCAAAAAATGATAATAAATGTTTGTATTAATCCACTCAATAAAAATTTTACCAATTTCTTTGCCTTGTCTTACTATAGGATACTTCAACAGAACAATTCTTACTAAACCAAGTTTATTTAAAATATAGTTTGGTCCATTTAAAAGTGTTTTTGAAATAGAAATAAATTCTTTACCATCAGGATGGAAAATTTTTATTGAATAATAATTTTTTGTATCTAATAACAGTTTTGCAAAGTCGTTTGCATTGGTATCATCCATTTCCCAAAGATAACCTTGGAAAAAATTTGCTAATTCTTCTATTCGCT
>CALDSP010000252.1 GCA_937924465.1 uncultured Leptospiraceae bacterium | reverse complement strand
AGATTTCCCAGAACCAGAGGGACCCATAATTGCCACAAAACTTCCCTGTTCTATTTCTAAATTGATATTTTTTAAAACATGGATTTCTTCTTCTGAATTTTTATAAGTTTTATAAACATTTCTTAAACTTAACATAATTTCTATAAGTCATAGTGAAAAAACCAAACTATAGGACGATCTTTTTTTAAATAAAGTGTCAATCATGAAAAACAAGAAACAACTTTTCAGTAACGTAACTCTTTCAAAAAAAGCTAGTCAGTAAAACTCGAAAAAATAAATTGGCAGTATGGATTTCTTATCGAAATTGAGTCTCGGTTTCCACGGAACCTTAAGAACTTTAGATACCACTCGCGTACTCACCACTAAGCTAGGACAAATTCTATGGGATTTAATTCAGGGCAATCGAAAGCTAGAATTAGCAATTCGTACAAGAGAAGCCTTTGAAGAGTTAGGGGCAACTTATATAAAATTAGGACAGTTTATTGCTTCTGCTCCCTCTTTATTTCCTGAAAATTTTTCTAAAGAAATGGAAAAATGTTTGGATTCTGTGCGTCCTTTGTCTTTTTGGGAAGTTCGAAAAGTTGTGGAAAGTGAGCTCAATGGGAGTTTAAATCAATTTTTTTCAAGGTTTGAAGAAATACCTCTTGCCTCTGCCTCTATTGCTCAAGTTCATGCGGCTACTACTCACACTGGTTTTGATGTAGTTGTAAAAGTACAAAGACCCGACATTGAAACCACACTTCAAACAGATATGAGCTTAATTTATTTAATTGCAATTCTTCTAAGCAAGATTGATCCCGCGTTGAGTTCTTCTGGACTTTTAGAGATTGTAAAAGAATTTCATGATACTATAATTCAAGAAATAGATTTTATTCAAGAAGCCAAAAACATTGAAGAGTTTGAAAATTACTTAACTAAAGTAAATGAAACTAGAGCCAAAGTACCTAGAGTATTTCACGAATATTCAACAAAACGAATTTTAACCATGGAAAGGTTTTATGGAGTTCCCCTTACAGATTTAAATGCTATCAAAAAATATTCTAAGAACCCTCAAGAAACTGTAGTAAATGCTTTGAATATATGGTTTGCCTCTCTTTCTAATGGAGGTATGTTCCATGCCGATGTCCATGCTGGAAATTTATTACTTTTAGAAGATGGAAAACTAGGGTTTATTGATTTTGGAATTGTTGGAAGAATTTCCGAAAAGGTTTGGTTTGGGCTTATGCTATTTATGAATGGACTTGGAATGCAAGATGCCTCTATGTTAGCAAAAGGTCTTATTGAAATGGATGCTACAGCAAAAGGAATCAATGAAAGGAAATTAGCTAAAGATTTACAAGAAGTCATTTCTATGATGGAAGAACTAGCGCGTAACGTCCAAGTTCCTGAAGATATAAATAAAATTGGTGAAGAAAAATTAAATAAAATCATGTTTGATATTGCCAAAATTTCTAAGGATAATGGACTGAAAATCCCTAGAGAGTTTGGACTTTTAATTAAACAAATGTTGTATTTTGATAGATATGTAAAAATCTTAGCTCCAGAAATGGATTTACTAAGGGATCAAAAAAAATATTTACCTTCGAAATAGTATGAGATCTCTCTACGAAACCCCTGTTGGAAAGAGTTTTTTAATAGAATCTTTAGATACAAGGCTCGGAAAAGAGTTTCGAAAAGACTTGCTTGATTATGGACTTATTCCCGGCACTCAAGTTACTATAAATAAAAAATTTTTGAGTTCTGAAAAACTCATCTTGGAATTAGGACAAACAAAACTTGCCATTCATTTAGAAGATGCTAAAAAAATTTATGGAAAGATCATATGAATTCTAAATATAGGATTTTAGTTTTAGGAAATCCAAACTGTGGAAAATCAACTCTCTTTAATAAATTGACAGGTGCAAACCAAAAGACGGGCAATTTTCCCGGAGTCACTGTAGAAAAACATTTTGGAAAAATTCGCAATCAAACCCAAGAAATTGAACTCATTGATCTACCTGGCTCTTTTAGTTTGACGGGAAATTCAGAAGAAAAAAAAGTTCTAACACATTTTCTTATGCAACGAAAACCAACCGATAAAGTTCTCTTTATTATGGATGCAACTCTCTTAGAAAGAAGTTTACAGTTTTTCTTTCAAATTACAGACTTAGGCGTTCCCGTTCTTTTGGTTTTAACAATGAAAGATATTTTAGAAAAAAGAAACATTTCTCTTTCTTTAGAAATTTTGGAGAAAGAATTGGGAGTCAAATGTTTTCTCATCAATGCTAAGTCTGGAGATGGAGTCAATGAATTAAAAAAATATTTATTTTTCGAAGATTCTTTTCAAGTAGTTTCAAGAAAATGGAGATGGGATAAAGAAAAAGAAGATTTTTTTTTACAAATTTCCAACAGCTTTGAGTTTAGCGAAAAAATTTATTTAGACTTTTTAATTTTAAATACTTTAAAAAAACTTTCGGGAGAAACTTTACAAGAAGAACTCCCTACTATTGAAATTTTAGGAAATGAATTTTTTGAACATGTTCAAAAAAAATTCCATGAAAAAAAACTTAAGTTTACTTATGAAGAAGAACTCATTCAAAAATCGTTTTATATTAAACAAATTCTTTCTAAAGTTGTATTAGGAAATTCTACTGTAATTTCTTCTCAATTCGAAAAAAAAATTGATAAATATTTATTGCACCCAACGTGGGGAATCATCATTTTCTTATTCATTATGGGACTTGTGTTTCAATTTTTGTTTCGTTGGGCAGAAGTTCCTATGAATCTTATTGAAGATGGATTTAGCTTCTTATCTATATGGGTTGGAAATTTTTTTCCAGAAGGTCCTTTGCGCGATCTTATCGCAGATGGAATCATCACTGGAGTTGGTTCTGTCATGGTGTTTGTTCCTCAAATTGGTTTTTTGTTTTTTTTTATTGGGCTTTTGGAAGAATCGGGATATATTGCACGGGCTTCTTTTGTAATGGATAAATTTATGGGTAAATTTGGACTCTCTGGAAAGTCTTTTATTCCTTTGTTATCCTCTGCCGCCTGTGCAGTGCCTGCTATTTTAGGAGCTAGAACAATTGAAGATAAGTCAGATAGAATGAGAACTATTTTAGTTTCTCCTTTTATTACCTGTTCTGCAAGATATCCCGTTTATATTCTTGTCATAGGAACAATTTTTTCTGATAAACTTCTTTTGGGAGTTTTAGACATTCGTTCTTTAGTTTTGTTTTGTTTATTTTTCTTAGGAATGTTTACGGCTTTTGTATTTGCTTTGATTTTCAAAAAAACTTTCTTTAAGAAAGATTCTTCTTATTTTATCTTGGAGCTTCCCTCTTATAAACGTCCCTCAATTAGAAATGTAAGTTATAATGTTTATTTAAAACTCAAAGATTTTGTTCTAAGTACTGGACAAATTATTTTATTTGCCTCTATTCTTTTGTGGTTTTTAGCCAATTATCCTTATAACAGAGAAACTCAAAATAAAAAAGAAAGCATTCAAGTTTCTTATGCTGCTAAAATTGGTAAAACAATTGAGCCTGTTATTGAACCTTTAGGGTTTGATTGGAAAATTGGAGTAGCTATTTTGACTTCTTTTGCGGCAAGAGAAGTTATGGTTTCTACTTTGGCAATTATTTATGGAATAGAAAAAGAAGAAGTATCTACAGACTTACAGGAAGAAATGAGAAAAGATATAAATCCTAAAACACAAAAACCTGTTTGGACATTTTTAACAGGATTGAGTGTGCTTATTTTTTTTGCTTATGCCTGCCAGTGTATATCCACTCTTGCAGTTGTGCGTAAGGAAACAAATTCTTATATTTGGCCCTTGTTTTTGTTCTTTTACATGACAAGTCTAGCTTATTTCAGTAGTCTTTTAGTGTATCAAATTGGGAGATTTTTTTTATGAAAGAAATAGACTCACTCATTGAACAATTGTATTTTGGACATAGACGAACCAAAAATTTTTTTACACAACTCAAAGAAGTGAATTACTGTAAGGAGGCTCTTTATTGGAGAATGCCTTTTGGGGAAGGAAGAGCTCATATTGGTTGGCAGCTTATACACATTGCGGCAACTTATCATAAATTTTCTCATTATGGGAATCCAAATTTGGAATTAGATGAAAAGTTTTTAAATGAATTTGGACATGGAAGTAGACCGGATGAAAAAAAAATTTTTTTACTTTCAGAAATTGAAAGTATATATCAAAAAGAATTTGATAAGTTTATAAATACATATCAAAATTTCCCAGAAGAAAAACTCTCTCTCCAAGCTCATCCTTCCAATGAAAGAACTCATAGAGAAAATCTTTATCTTATGATTTGGCATGAAGCAAGTCATTTAGGACAATGCCAAATTACTTGGAATTCTTTTAGAGCTATGAAAGGATTTTTATAAGAAATAGATTGAAGTTTTTTTTGTAAATTGCAATTTGGAATTGAGGTTCTAACAAAATGTCAAAAAGTTTTTTAATCGATTATGTAAACGAAAAATTAAAGGAATACTCCAAAGGGCATTCTATTACTCAAAAGGGAGTCATTACAATTTCTAGAGAATATGGTTGCCCCGGAAAAATTATATCTACCAAGATTGCAGAATCACTTTCTAGTGCAGAAAATTCTTGGAAAGTCATTGATAAAGAAGTTCTTCAAATTGCAGCTGAACAACTTTCTATTCCAGAGGACCTGGCAGAAAAGTTATTTCATAGTAAACCCAGAACTCTTATGCAAGATTTATTTTCCAGTTTCAGTGATACAAAAGTCCCAAGTGATACACAAGTAAAAAAAACCATAGCTAAAATTTTACGTACAATTATTCTTTATGGAAATGTTGTTATTTTAGGACAAGGGGGAGTAGTTCTTGCTAGAGATATAAAACCTTCTCTTCATGTTTTTTTACATGCTAATCCTAATTGGAGAGTAGCGAAAATTAAAATATTAGAAAATTTAAAGTCCAATGAAGAAGCCTTAAAACGTGTTAAAGAAATAGACGAACAACGAATTTTTCTAAGAAATTACTATGCAGGAGAACCTCTCACTGTGAATATTTTTGATGTTTCCATCAATTGTGAATACTTTAGTGAAGAAGAAATTATCTCAATTATTCTAGATTTAGCTCACAAAAAAGGTATTCATAAGACCTAACTCCTCAATGAGAATTGGTCTTGTAAAACATCTCAATGCTCGTCCTTTAACTTATGGATTTGAAAACTCAGGCGAGCATGAACTTTTGTATGAAAATCCTTCTGTACTCAAAGATGAACTTCTGCTTGGGAATTTAGATTTAGCTCTCATTTCTTCTATTGAATGTTTAAGAAATAAAGATAAGCTAGACTTTTCTCTTTCCACCGGAGTGTGTGCAAGTAAAAGAGTTCGATCTATTCTTTTTTTTCAAAATAAAAAAGAAGAATTTTCTAAAGTTTACGTAGACATAGGTTCTCGTAGTAGTGTAGCTTTACTTAAGATTTTAATTCATAAACATTATTCTTTTCTTATTGAGACCATTCCCGAAAGTCCCAAGAAAATCCAAGAAATGCTTCATTTAAAACATGGTTCACATTTGCTTTTTGGAGATAATGCTTTACTTGCAAATTATGATCCCAACTTTTATGAATGTATTGATTTAGCTTCCTGGTGGTATAACTCCACAGGTTTGGGTTTTTGTTTCGCTTTTTGGGCCTATCCGAAAGAAAAAAAAGTTTCAGATGATTTATTATATATTTCTCTGGAAGAAGGTCTCAAAAATCTAAATGAAATTATTGAAAAAGAAACTCGATTAGAAAAAAGTTTAATAGAAACTTATCTCAAAAAAGAGCTACATTATATTGTGAATTCAAATGATCGAAAAGGATTTGAGCTTTTTTCAGAAGAGTGTAAAAAATTGAATTTAATATAAATCGGTACCAACACTATAAAAGTGTCAGTACCTTAGAAATTATCTAGGATTTACTCCAAGTGCCTTTACAGTTTCCATGTAAATAAAACGATCTTGGTTGACTGTAAGTTTTCTATCAGCTTGGAATTTACGTAAAGCATCGTAGAATGCTCCATCCGCTTTTCCATCAATTGGACCTGGATCATATCCGTTTTTCTTAAGAGCCTCTTCTAATTCGCGAATTTTAGCAGGTGTGGTGTTTGTATCACAAAGCACTTCGATCCATTCTGTTCTTGCTTCTTGATCGATTACTGTGCGAGTAATAGTTTTATATTCAGGGGGAATTTCTGTTTTAATTTCTTTTTCTGGTTCTACTTCACGTTTTTCGTAGATGGTTTTATAAGCAGGTGGAAGTTTGACTTCACGAGTGGAAGCTGGAGCTTTCTCAACTTGCTTGCGAACAATCGTATATTCTGCTGGAACTTCTACTTCTCGGATTAAAGAAGGTGTTCTCATAATTTGTCTTTGGATTTCTTTAAACGTAGGTGGAACTTCTACTAAACACAAAAGCCCTGTTTGAGGATCTCTTTCCCACTTAGTATACCCTTCCTTATCAATAATTTTTTCAGTGACAGTTTCATAAGTAGGAGGAATTTCCTCTTTTCGAATGTAGGCTGGTCTTGTAATCACTTTTTCATCTACAACCTCAAATACAGGAGGAACTGGTTCAAGCACAGTTGTTTCAGGTCTCACTAAAACTTGTTTGGGAACTTCTTCGTATTTAGCTGGAATTTTTTGGATTTTTACCTCTGCTGGCTTAACCATAATTTTTTCTTCTACTTCTTTATAAGTAGCAGGATAGAAAACTTTATGGAAACATTGTCCCGGAATAGCAAACAGAGGCGCCTCCTCAGAAGAAGTTTCAACTTTACCTGTTGGCTGTTCAGCCTCTCCGCTCTTATTAGAGGTATCTGCCTCCCCACTTCTAGTGCTAGTAGGGGTTTTCATGTCTTCATTCCCTTTTTGGGGCGCTTCTTGATTTTCTTGTTGGGTTGGTTCTTTTGATTCTTCCTTTGTCTCTGGCGAACTACAAGTAGTTAGGAAAAACATAAGAGACAAAAGAATAAAAGGCGACACATATCTTAGCATTTTTTTCTCCTATTGTATCTTTCGTAATATTAAAACCTAGAGGCAAGGATTTTTTTTATTTAAAGAGAATAAAGAATTTTTTCATTTTTAATTTAGTTTTCTAAATTTTTCTTATCTAATTCTCTTGGTTGAAATTTGTATTTATCTAAATCCTCCAATGAAAATACAAGCCACTTTCTGTTATAGTAACCCTTAACCTTTTTGAATTCAAATAAATCTTCTTGTAAGATGATTTCGTTTTCGTCTAGATTTTCTTTTAAACCTATAGGACTAACTTGCGTCCAGTCAAAAAAATTGTAAGAAATTTCACGACTTACCATTTGCTGGATATCCCCAAAAACTATGTTCAATCCTTCTTCATTTACAAATATAAGAAAACTGGTTCTTTTAGGGTAAGAAATTACGGAACGATCGGTGTCATGTTGGGTGATTACAACTCCTATATGAGTGTCTTTTAGTTTTTCTAAAGTAAGTGAAAGATCAATAGTAAATTTATCTAGTTCTGTGGGATGAAATATATAGTCAGAATAGTAATTGATACGAGTATTTTTTATAAATTCAATATTTCCTAGAATATCTTTAAGTTTTTCTGGAGAGATTTTATAAGGATGTCTAAGTTTTCCTTCAAGAAATTGATTATTAGAAACTTCTTTCCTTTGCAGTTCGTAAAAAGCAGAAGTAGTAGTTGCGTGCAAGAGTTTTTTAGTTCTAAACCCTGACGCACAACTATACAACAATACAAAGAAAGAGATAAAAAAAATACATTTCATGAAAATTACTTTGGATAAGCTTTGGAAAAAAATCAAGGCTCTCATACTAGTTTTATTATTCAATTAAATAACTTCTAAATTCGGGATGCAATAAACAAAAATCTTCCTCTGAAAAAATTTTAATAATAGAGCTAATTCCAGAGAGTTGAAAAACTGTTCTAAGATTTTTATTTAATCCTAAAATATTTAAATTCACAGATTTTTTTTTCATTTCAGAGGTTAGCTTAATGAGAGCACCAATTCCAGAAGAATCTACAAACAATACTTTGGTAAAATTAAGAGTCAATTGAGTTATGTTGGATTCCTTTGAAAGTAATTCTACAACACTATTTATAAAATCTTTAGAGTTTTCCATGAGGACATCACCTATAACTTCCAACAGTACGTGAGAATTTGCTTTATAAATAAATTTAACTTCCATTTTCTTTTAAGGTTTGAATTTCCTCCCCATTGAGTTGAATATGATGAACTCCCCCCTCTTTATCGATAAATGCTACTATAATAAATGGAGGATTTATGTCCACTATTTCTGCCAAAGAATTTGTAGGAACTATAACTCCTTCATGAAGAAACGTTTTCTTTATAATTTTTATTTTATCTCCAACTTTCAAACTAACTCCTTAGAAAGATATAAATCCTTTCCTACCTTTTTCATTTTTTCAAATATATGAAGATTTTTAGCATCCACTCTTGTTCCTATATCATATAAGGCATCTGTGAAGTCAGCATTCTCAAGATTCGCATTGGTCAATTTCGCCCAACGTAAGTCTGCACCTTTGAAATTTGCGTTTTTTAAATTACAACCATTCAAAAATGCTCCTCTTAAATTTGCTCCTTCAAAGTTAGCGTTTTCAAAGGAATTATTTTGAAGAAAGGCATTGTGTAAATTAGAGCCGGAGAAATCAACTCCATCTAAATTTTGTTTTTCAAGAATTATACTTGAAAGTTCACAATTACGCAAATGTCCATTTTCTTTTAACATTTGCAATGCTTTAGTGCCTGTAATTCTTTTATCTTTTGAAATCCCTTTGCCTTCTTTATAATCTTGGAGAGCTAAACGCAAAGCAGCAATAGCCGATTGAGGATAATTCTTGCGACGTTCTGGAAATTCAAAGGCTTTTTCTATGTCCTCTTCCGTGAGCTTTTCTGCTTCTTCTACCGTTTTCCCTTTAGCAATTTCAGTTGCCATAGCCAAAGCTACAATTCCAAAGCCACAGCCTGTAGTCGTGTAACTTGCATCAAGAATTTTTTCATTTTCAATCTTAAGATAAATTCTATACCCATCTCCACAACCTACGTTTCTATAACTGGATACTACCGTAGCATCTTCCATTTCACGGTAGTTCATTCGAGCATCGTTGATTTTTTTAAATAAAGCAAAATCCATACAGTCCTCCCTACTATATGGATATTTTTAGAATTATTCTAAAGCTGTCTATTTCATTTTGTATTTTTTCTTAAATTTATCGATCCTTCCTGTTGCAACCGTAGCTTTGGCTTTTTCTGTGTAGAAAGGATGACAGGAAGAACAAATTTCTACAAAAATTTCTCCCTTTGTTGAAGTAGAGCGAGTTTCAAAACTATTTCCACAAGCACAGCGAATTTTTGTAGGAACGTATGCGGGGTGTATGCCTTCTTTCATTTTTTCTCCTTTATTTAAATTTGTGTATTCATACTTGCGAGAAATGCCTCGTTACTTTTAGTACCGCGCATTTTATCAAGCAATAATTCCATACTTTCCGTGATACTCATAGGGGAAAGTACCTTTCTTAAAACAAAAACTTTTTGTAAAACATCATGGCGTAAAAGTAATTCTTCTTTTCTTGTTCCCGATTTATTTATGTCAATGGCTGGAAAAATTCTTTTATCGGAGAGTTTTCTGTCAAGGTGGACTTCCATATTCCCTGTGCCTTTAAATTCTTCAAAAATCACATCATCCATTTTAGAACCTGTATCAATCAGAGCTGTGGCTATAATAGTCAAAGAACCACCTTCTTCTATGTTTCTTGCAGCTCCAAAAAATCTTTTTGGCTTATGAAGGGCATTTGAGTCCACTCCTCCTGTAAGAATTTTTCCAGAGGTTGGAACAACTTGGTTATAAGCTCTTGCTAGTCGAGTAATGGAATCAAGAAGAATAACCACATCCTTACCATGTTCTACTAAACGTTTAGCTTTTTCTATAACCATTTCTGCAACTTGCACGTGACGTGCCGATGGTTCATCAAAAGTAGAACTTACAACCTCTCCTTTTACGTTACGCGCCATATCTGTAACCTCTTCGGGGCGTTCATCAATTAAAAGCACTATAAGAGTAACCTCGGGTTGATTCGTTGTAATAGCATTTGCTATACTTTGAAGAAGCATTGTTTTTCCAGTCCTAGGTGGAGCAACAATCAAAGCTCTTTGTCCTTTACCGATTGGAGCCATAAGATCTAAAATTCGAGTATCCAAATGATTTGGATCATACTCTAAATTGAGTTTTTGGTTTGGGTAAATAGGAGTTAGATTATCAAATAAAGCTCTTTTGTTAGCTACTTCTGGAGGATATCCATTGATAGATTCTACTCTCAATAAGGCGAAAAAACGCTCTGATTCTTTTGGTGGGCGAATTTGACCTTCTACTGTATCTCCTGTTCGCAGACCTAAAACTTTAATTTGAGAAGGAGAAACGTAAATATCATCTGGACCGGAAACATAGTTGTAATCGGGTGAACGTAAAAATCCGTAACCATCAGAAAGTTTTTCCATAACTCCTGAAGCATATACTATTCCATCTCTTTCGGTTTGTGCTTGTAAAATTGCAAAAATGAGATTTTGCTTTTTTAGATTATTTGTATTTTCTGCACCCAAAGAATTAGCCAATTCAATAAGTTCTGGAATAGACTTTCTTTTAAGTTGAGTCAAATCGAGGGGTTCAGGAGTGGGTCCTTCATAGTGCTTTCGTTTTTTCTTATGGTGTTTATGCATTCCTTCTCCATTTTGTGAGGAAGGAGACTCTGGAATTGAGATGGGTTCTGTGAGAACTTGAGAACTAGTTGTTTCTTCTTCGATTGTTTCAAGTGTTTCGTCTTTTTTTCTAGCTGCCATATGTACTTTTTACTTTTCCTTTCAATTTTAATTATTATTTAAAAAATTGTATAAAAACTTCATAATGAGTTATGATTTTCAATTTAGTTTTACTCTCTTTGTTTTTTGATTTCATAACCTTTCTTGATAAACATTCTTGAATGGATTTTTTAGCCTCAAAATTAAAATTCCTAAATGGAATTTCTAAATATTCTCTCTTTAAAAAGGTCTACTTTTTTGAGAGGGCTCTGGATAAATCTTTGGTATTTTTCTTGGGAAAATAGAGATGAATTTCAACATCTTAATTGTCTCAAAAACTCTTTCAATCTATTTTAAATTTATCTACAAATTAATTTTCATGTAAATA
>CALDSP010000251.1 GCA_937924465.1 uncultured Leptospiraceae bacterium | reverse complement strand
CGGGATACCTTGGCTTCTATTCTTTGTATAAAAAAGAATATTCTTTCCGTAAAGCAGTTCTTCTTTATGTTTTATTGGTTTTTTGCTTTTTTATTTCTTACAAGTTATTCAATGACAGTGCAGGACAAATGTTTTGGTCTTGGAATTACTTTTATAATCATTTTGGATATGGGTATCCTTATTGGGCGTTTCTAGTATTTAATTATTCTTCTATGTTCTTTCTTGTTTTGGTTTTTACTTTTCGCAATTCATTTTATAGACAAAAAAATTTTGGAGAATTTTTATTTTTAATTTTTACTATGATTCTTTCATTTTTATTTTTGAACGTAGATGGAATTGCAAGCAATGGAGGTTATTTTTCAAGGGTTCTAGAATTTTTGCCTCTCTTAGTCATTGCAAAAATATTTCCTTATAAAATTTTTTCAAGAAAATATAGCCTCGGACTCAATGTACTTATGATTCTTTTAATTGGTTCACTGATTAGCTTTGGAATAAAAGATCTGATTGTAAAATATAAGACAATTTTTCAAAATGCAAAAATAAATTCACAAAGCCCAGAAAATCCTTATGTAAAGTTACTTGCTCAAATCCGTGATATGCATAAGTTTCATTTAAAAAGCAATAAAGACCTACGTTCTGTGGTTTACATTCCTAAATCAGAAGTAGAGTATTGGCAAAGTAGAAATGATTACGAATGCTTAAGATCCTCTTACTCAATTCCCGCTTATTCTGGACTTTCAGCTATCTATGGACTTATCTCCAATGAAAACTGTGGAAGTAGGTTTTACGGATTGAAAGACTACTCGGAGAAAGACTTTTTAGAATCGAATCATTGGAAATATTCCAACGCAGAAGTTTGTAAAAAAATTCTTTCTATGAATTATAATTCTTTTTATAAAATTGAAGAGAAAAAACTACAGTTTATTCAATGCACTTTCTAGATATTTTTTATGCTCCTTCCATTTGAAACTGTTGAAAAACCATTCACTCCAAAATTTCGTTTGTTGAAACACTTGCATATATTCTAATTTTTTAAAAATATGTTAAAAAGTAAACCCATGAAAAACATCCATGCCATACTCGTCACAGGAGGGACAGGTTCCTTTGGTAAAAAATTTGTTGAAACTATTCTCAAAAAATATCCTGAAGTCAAAAGAATAGTAGTTTTCTCTAGAGATGAACTCAAACAGTTCGAAATGTCTCAAATATTTTCCGATAAGGAATATCCACAAATTCGCTACTTTATAGGGGATGTTCGAGATAAGCAAAGACTCCTTCATGCACTAGAAGGAATTGATACAGTCATCCATGCAGCAGCTTTAAAGCAAGTTCCCGCCGCAGAATACAATCCATTTGAAGCCATTAAAACTAACATATTAGGAGCTCAAAATGTAATTGAGGCTTGTATTGAACAAGGTGTGAAAAAAGTGATTGCACTCTCTACAGACAAAGCAGCTGCTCCTATAAATTTATATGGAGCTACTAAACTATGTAGTGATAAATTATTTACTGCCGCAAATTTTTATAGAGGAAACCATGATATCAAGTTTTCTGTAGTAAGGTATGGGAATGTAATGGGAAGTCGTGGCTCTGTGATTCCTTTTTTTATACAACACAAACAAAAAGGCTATTTGCCCATTACTCATAAAGACATGACACGTTTTAGCATAACCTTAGAAGAGGGAGTGAGTTTCGTACTCTTTGCACTTGAAAATATGTGGGGTGGAGAAGTCTTTGTTCCTAAAATTCCAAGCTATAAAATTTTAGATGTTGCAGAAGCAATTGCTCCCGGTATAGAAAAAAGAATTATAGGAATACGACCCGGTGAAAAAATCCACGAAGAAATGATTACAGAAACAGACGCTTTGAATACTTTAGAATTTGAAAAACATTTTGTTATATTACCTTCTTTTCAGCCTCCTTGGAATATAGAAGAATATAAAAATTACTTCAAAGGAGAGTTTTGTAAATATGGATTTCGTTATAATAGTGGTGAAAATACAGAGTGGCTTTCTGTAGATGAACTACGAAGTCTTATACAAAAAGAATTTCATTTATGAGTACGTCCCAGCCCATCCTGTCCTATGGCAGGCACCAAATAACGGAAGAAGACATCCAAGCAGTTGTGGAAACTCTCCGTTCTGACTTTTTAACACAAGGTCCCAAAATTCAAGAGTTTGAAGAAAAATTTGCAGAGTATGTGGGAGCAAAATACGCTGTAGCTCTTGCCAATGGAACGGCGGCTCTTCATTTATCTGTGTTAGCATTAGGAATTGAGAAAGGACAGAAAGTCATCACAACTCCCATTACATTTGTAGCCTCGGCAAATTGTATTTTGTATGCAGGTGGTGTTCCCGACTTTGTAGATGTGGATCCTCAAACCATTACAATGGATTTAGAAGAATTGGAAAAAAAATTACACTCATCAAAAAAAGGGGAATATGCGGGAATCATTCCAGTTGATTTTGCAGGGTATCCTGTGAATATGGAAAAAGTTCGTTCCATTGCAGATCAGTTTGAAGTTTGGGTTTTAGAAGACGCTTGCCATGCACCTGGGGGATATTTTTTAAACTCAAAAGGAGAAAGAGTACCTTGTGGTTGTGGAAAATATGCAGATCTTGCAATTTTTTCTTTTCATCCGGTAAAGCATATTGCCACAGGAGAAGGGGGAATGATTAC
>CALDSP010000250.1 GCA_937924465.1 uncultured Leptospiraceae bacterium | reverse complement strand
GTGATTCTTCTTGCAGTGGAAGAACTTTAATTCTAAATAATTCATCCTGATTCTTTTCTTTTTTTCTTCTTATCCAACTTCCAATGTAAGGAGTTTGTTTAGTATTATAATGATTAATAGCGGATAGTATAAAAGTATTATACTCTGATTTTATAAATTTTTTAATGTTTGAATTCATGATTCCCGCTGTGATTTCTAAATATTCATTTACTTTTCCATAGAGTTCTAGAATATCCCAATTTTTATTTAAAATTATTAGTGAATAATCACTAAAATCTAGAATGGTTTGGATTGCTAAGGTTTTTAAATTAACTGGAGTTTGAGGAAGTTTCATTTCTATTGGCTTAGAAATAGCAAGATTATAATTTCTTGTTGTTTGAATTCTTTTTCTTAATGTAGAAGAAACGTTTGTATTTTTGCCATAGATTTTATTTCTCTTATCATAAGGTCTAAAAAGTTGTTCCAAACCTTTTGGGTTTTCATTCTTTCCTAAAATTAAAATTCCATTTGAATTGAGAGCATAATGGAAAATTGCGAGTATTCTTTCTTGAGCTACACTTTCAAAGTACACCAAAAGATTTCTACAACTGATAATGTCTAACTTTAGAAATGGTGGATTATTTGTAATGTCGTGCTTTGAGAATAAAATTCCACTTTTTAAAATTTTCTTTACTTCAAATTTTTTATTTCCAATATCATTAAAATAAAACTCTCTTAGTTCAGATGGAATATTTTGAAGAGACTCATAAGAATATATTCCATTTCTGGCTATCATAAGAGCAGTTTCATCAATATCTGTTCCAAAGATTTGAAGAGAAACTTCTAAATTATGTTTCTTTATGATTTCGTTAATTAATATAGCTAAGGAGTAAACTTCTTCTCCTGTAGCGCATCCCGGTGTCCAAACTCGAATATTTTCATGTTTTGATTTTGTAGAAATTTGTCTTTCTAAGATTTCACGTAACGACTCATAGACTTTTTCATTTCTAAAAAATGAAGTAACTCCAATTAAAACATTTTCTTGAAGGTAGTCTATTTCTTCTGAATTTTTATCAAGATAGTTAACATATTCTTCATAGCTAGGAATTTCTAAACTTTGCATTCTTTTTTTGATTCTTCTTTCAATTGTAGATTGTTTATAGTGGAAAAAGTCTATTTCTGTTTTTTGAGAAAGAAGACTTATAATTTTTTTGAGAGCTAAATTTCTAGAACTAAGTTGAAAAATGTTCGGATTTTTTATGTATTTAGCTATAATCAGTCCCATTTTTGATGGAGCTGTAATGATATCTATTTTATGAGTTTCTTTAGCTGCAGAGGGCATTCCATCATATTTGGCAGTTTTTGGATCTTGAATAAGAGTGAGTCCTCCGTTTTCTTTGATTTGCCGTATTCCTAAACTTCCATCATTTCCTGTCCCAGATAATACAATTCCAATTCCTTTTTCTTTATAAACCTCCGCTACAGAACGAAAGAGTATATCTACACAAGGCTTAGGTCCAGCCGCATGAGAAGGTTTAGCTAGAATAATACTTTCATTTTCACCTACCATAATATCACAGTCAGGTGGGGTAATATAAATTATTTTTTCTTCAATAGAGTTTCCATTTTTTGCTTCTACAACTGTAAATAGGGTTTGACGAGATAAAAGTTCTACTAATCGACTTTTATAATTTGGAGATAAATGTTGTGCAATAATGATAGAAAAGTTATTTAAACTATTAGGCAGATGAGCCAAAAACTCACTGATTGCCTCTAGCCCACCAGCAGAGGCACCTAAGGCAATTAAAAATTTTTTATCTGAATGAGTAGTTTGCTCTTTTTCGTTTGACATTGTTTTATCTTATCCATAGCATAATTATTTTTTTATAATCTTATTGAAATTCCTTGACGAATTTTATATTTATAATACTCTTTTCTTTGTGTCTAAAGTTATTTCGCTACTTTCGTTTTCAATAGCGTTTCTCCATTTTTACCAAAACACTAGTTTTTATTTGTATGCAAACTCTTCTACAGATTATTTAATTTTCAGTATTGAAAAAAATCATATTCAACACACAAAAAGAGCTCTGCAACAAGGTGGTAATGTAAATGGAAAAGATTATTTTCAAAAAACCCCTCTTATGTACGCTTGTGAAAATGGCAGTTTAGAAATAGTGAAACTTTTACTAAGCTATGGAGCAGCTATCAGCATTAACGAAAGAGATAGACAAGGAAAAACTGCTTTTATGTATGCCAAGGAAAAAGGTTATCATAAGATTATGAAACTATTGTTGGACTATGGTGCAGTGCAGGAGTGATCAATGAATTTAAAATTTTTTGGAATTTCTTTTATTATAACTATGAGTTTCTCTTTTTGTTCTATTGCGGAAGGTTTATTAGGTTCTATGAATCAACCAACCATTAGTTTAAAAAGGGTAGACTTAAAGAAAATTACTTTAGAAGACATTAACTTAAAACTTCTTACACAAATTAAAAATCCTTATCCCATTGCTTTACCCCGTTCTGATTTGAAAATGAAGCTTATGATTGAAGGAAATTTATTTTCTAATATTTCGACTGACTTGGGGAAAATTGGAGCAAAAGATGCTCAAGATGTTCCTTTTGATTTGCAACTTAAATATAATGATTTAAAAAAAATTTATCAATCTATTCCGGGCAAACAAATTTTAGGAGTAAAAATGGAT
>CALDSP010000249.1 GCA_937924465.1 uncultured Leptospiraceae bacterium | reverse complement strand
TTCTTCTTGGACATTTTTTGATGTAGGTTTGAATTTTATTTTAAATTTAGTTCATCCTGAAGATAAAAATAATTATGTTCAAGAGATGTCTCAAATCAAAAAAAATATATTTAATAATTCTACAATGGATAATGAGAAGACTTTTGTAATTGAATATAGAATGGCAGATATAGAAGGAAAATGGAAATGTTTTAGAAATTTTATAACAAGGTTTAAATCTTCTACTGAAAAAAAACTTATGCTTATTATTTCTTTAGAAGTTACAGAACAGCAAGAAGTTAAAAATAAACTCCAACAAAAAGAAAAAGACTTTGAAATTCTTTTAAATAATATACCCGATCTCATTACTCGATTTACCTTAGAAAAAAATTGTGTATATATAAATAAAGCAATTCATTACATTTTTGGAGTTTCTGAAAATGAAATTATAGGAAAAAATCTTAATGAGATTCCTATCTCTGAAAAAAATCGAAAAACTATTTCAGAGAATCTAGATAAAGTTATTCAAAACAAAAAAAACTATGATTTTATTTTGGAATTTGAGCTAAATGGAGAATTGAAATATTTCCAAACTAGACTTATTCCCGAGTTTAATGAAAAAAATGAACTAGATGATATTTTATTTATTTCTTGGGATATAACTGAAATTAAAAATGCTGAAAAACAACTACATCAAAATATTTTTCATGACTCTTTAACTAACTTAACGAATCGAAAATATTTTCTTGCAAAATTGGAAGAAGCTATTTCAAACGCAACAGAAGAAACTAGCTTTGGAATTATATTTTTAGATGTAGATAGGTTTCAAGAATTAAATGATAGTTTAGGATATTTAGTTGTAGATAAATTATTAAAAGAAATTTCTACAAGAATTTTAAAGGTCATACCAACAGGCACTACTTTTTCTAGATTAGGTGGGGATGAGTTTGCAATTTTAATTTTTTCTGAAATTAATATTTTAAAAACAATTCTTGCATCCATTTCTTTAGAGATTGTCAATCAGTTCGTAGAACCTATTCTTGTTGATGAATTAGAAATTTTTACAAGCGTGAGTATTGGTATTGTTATTTATCCTACTGATGGAAAAGACTCTCTAACCCTTCTTAAAAACGCAGATCAAGCTATGTATGTTGGAAAACAAAAAGAATATAATTCTTTTACTTTTTATACTCCTGCTATGGGAGAGGAGTTGCAAAGGAAAAGAAAAATCATACAGGCACTTAGAAAGAGTTTAGATAAGAAAGATTTTGAGCTTTTTTACCAACCTAAGGTTGATATTTTAAAAAAGCAAGTTGTAGGAGCAGAAGCCCTCATTCGATGGAAAAATAAAGAATACGGTTCACCCGATATTTTTATACCTGTTGCAGAAGATTCAGGTTTAATTTTGCCCATTGGAGAGTGGATTATTCAACAGGCAATTCATGACCTAAAATATTTAATAGCAAACAAAATTTTTAATATTTCTATAGCAATTAATATTTCTGCTAAGCAGTTTCAATTTATAAAATTACCAAAATATATTTTTGACTTATTGACAATGCATTCTATTCCACATGAAAATTTTGAAATTGAGATTACGGAAAGAGTTACAATAAAGAATATTAGCCAAACTGAATATATTTTGAGAGAACTTTCTGAAAATGGAATTCGAATTTCTATAGATGATTTTGGGACAGGTTATTCTTCTCTTGCTTATTTGAAAAAATTTCCAATTAATTATTTAAAAATTGATAAAACATTTATTAAAGATATACCTGAAGATAAAGAATCCTGTGCTATAGTGAATGCTGTTATATCAATGTCGGAAGATTTAGGAATTCAAACAATTGCGGAAGGAGTGGAAACAGAGGATCAATTGTATTATTTACTAGAGAAAAAATGTTATATAATACAAGGGTATTATTTTCAAAAACCTTTACCATTGTTAGAATTTATTAAATATGTAAAAAATTTTTCTTTGGAACTTTCTAAGAAGAAATTTTAGTTTTTCTTTATGAACTTGTAATAAATATTAAATAAATCAGAAATTCTAAGGTATCCTATAACAAATCCATCATTACGCACAATGGGAACCTTGTCTATATCTTCTTTTAAGATTATATCAAAAGCATCTTTTAAAGTTCCACTAATTGGCACTGCTGGAACTGTTGTATCGGTTATGTCCATTACTATAATAAAATCACGAACATAATTTCTTGATTCATGATAATCTTTTATTTTCCTTAAAGATAAGAAACCAAAGTATTTGTTTTCTTTGTCTGTAACTACAAAATCACTAGCATGAATTTCTTCAGAGAGTTTTTCAAGCTTTGTGATTGTTGTATCATAAGAGATTATCGCATAACGTCTAAAAGATTCCATGATAGTCTGAAGTTGTATTTTAGACATTATGTCTTGGTTCATATCCCAAAAATGAGCAGGACTTGAAAAGCGATTCAACAATTGATTTTTATAAATGGAAATTTGTCCACTTAAAGTAAAAGAGATGATGGTGACAATCATGAGAGGAGGAAGTAATTCATAACTACCTATCATTTCACAAACCATAATCATTCCTGCTATAGGAGCACTAGCAATTCCAGAGTAAAATGCTCCCATACCCACAAGCATAAAGCTAACTTCAGAGACTTGCACACTTAAAAAAACTTTAGCAATTACAGAAGCCATTCCCCCAAGCATTCCTCCTAAAAATAAAGAAGGACCAAAAACTCCCGCAGAGCCTCCCGAACCTATGGTCAGAGAAGTTGTAACAGTTTTTAGCACAAACAAAAGTAAAAAAAGAAATAGAGCGAAGTAGCCAGAAATTCCATAGATAGCTTGGATTTCACCATTTAGGGCCCTTTGTAAAAATTTCTCTCCTGTTCCCGTTACTTCTGGAAATAAAAGGGCCACTAAACCAACAAATACTCCTCCAATGGCAGGCTTTATAAAATTTGGAAAGTTCCATCCTTGAAATATGGATTGTACTTTTGTGAAGAAGAGAATAAACCATTTTCCAAAGTAATAACATAAAAATCCAAGGAGAAAATAAAAGGGAAACTCTTGATAATTGTAACTAACGCTATTTTTTAATTGAAAAACCGTACTCTGTTCAAAAAATTTTTGACTTACAAGATAAGCCGTAGAAGAAGAAAGAATACAAGGAATTAAAGCATCTGCCTCTACATCCTCTTTATAAACCATTTCGGCAGCAGTGAGAGCTCCACCTAAAGGAGCATGAAAAATGGCTCCTAAGCCACCGGCTGTTCCAGCTAATAAGAGGGAACGCCTAGCTCTTGCTCCTGCTTGAACAATATCAGCAACTAGAGAACCAAGTCCAGCTCCAATTTGAGAAATGGGACCTTCCTTTCCTCCACTTCCTCCGGAGGATAACGTGAGAATGGTAGCAATGCTTTTGATAAATGGAACGCGAGGATTCATCCTTCCTTCTTTATGATGAAAGGATTCTATCATAGAGTCGGTACCCATGCCCAAGGCTTCTGGTGCGAAATATGTAGTAACAACACCAGAAAGCAATCCTCCGAGTATGGGCAAAAGTAAAACTAAAATGGCAGTATGAAGTGTATAGTTTAAATTGAACCCATGGTCAGGATAGAAAAAAAAAGTTTTTTCAGCATGAGCTAAATTAAAGGAATAAATAATATGAGTTAACCAATCTAATAAAAAGGCAAATAAAGAAGCAAAAAGACCACTCAAAACTCCTACAAAAGCAGAGGCTATGTAAACAGATTTTTGACCTGTAATTCGAAAAAATTGCCTCATTTACTAGGGATGGGAGTCTCCCCTTCAGGCTTCTTTTCTTCTTTGGGAGATTGGATAGAGCTTTCGTCTTCAAGTAAGTTTGGGACAGTGTCTACTTTCTTAGCAAAAATGAAAGAAATAATAAGAGCTAAGATTAAAAATGCAGCAGCAGAGCCTCTTGTAATTTTAGTTAATATATCTACAGTAGAAGAACCAAACACTGATTGACTTGCGCCTCCCATAAGACCTAGAGAACTGTTCTTTCCTGTTTGAAGTAAAACTAGTAATATTAAAAATAGGCAATTTAAAATAAAGAGAAGAATTAATGTTCCAGTTAAAAAACCCATAAGTTTAAGTTTTTTTTGTGAGTATGTATGTCAAGAGGAATCGTAAATTTTACTCTGGTGGGTCGTAAAAAGTGATCCACCGTTCTAGGATGCTCCTTCCTTTACGTAAAACTTTCCGTAACTGTGGAACCCTAGCATAGTGGGCTGTAGTAACAACAACACTGAAGATTTGAAAGGATCTTTCGTTTACGACTGATTCATTCTCTTTTTCAATTTCTAAAAGTCTCACGAACATCAAAGTTGCTGAAATTCCTAAAGCGTCCCCCCACATCTTGAGTTCCAACCAATCCCTATTCTCCGGGCGAAATTTCCATGTAACGTAGCTTTGTCCTCGTTTTTGATACTCTGTTTTAGGATTTTCAGAAGGTTGGAAATAGTCTGAATACAAGAGAAATCGGTAACGTTTTAATAAAATCTTCAAATATTTATCCAAGTTACCACATCTTTGGATTCCATTTTTTACTGTGGAATTTAACCAATCAGGAACTCGCAAGGTAGAGACAGTTTTTCTTTTTCGTTTAATTTCTAAACTTTGTTTTTGTTCGTTTAAAATAAATCCGTATTTCATGCTTTAGAGGAGTAACAAACATTAAAAAAATAGTGAAAAAATACGCCCCAAAATCATAAAATTTTTGATTTCATGAATAAAAAGTAATATAAAAAAATTCCTATTTTATAAACTGAATTTTGTAGTTGTTACTACAAGATTTGTAAAATGCATATATGTCGTTTACATAAAAGAAAATGTAATACCAAATATTCCTAAAAAAATAAAAATCTTATTTTAGTGAATTTGGTGAGATGATAGAAAATTAGATATTAACAAAGTCAAAATCTAATAATTTAATAAATTCTTTATGAGTTTCCCTGAACTCTTCCTTATCTATAAACACTCCTTTTCTAGTGTTTAAATTTGCTTGCCAAATATTACTATATAAAAATCCTTTTATTATGTTTAATGGTGTCTTTACTGCAATTGTTACCCCATTTAAAAACGATAAAATTGACTATGATTCCTATCAAAAACTTATCGAAATTCAAATTAATAAGGGTGTGGATGGAATTGTTCCTTGTGGAACAACTGGTGAGTCTCCTACTTTAAGCTATGAAGAACATGAAGAATTTATTCGAAAAACAGTCGAAATTGTAAACAAAAGAGTTTTAGTAATAGCAGGAACAGGCTCTAACTCTACAAAGGAAGCTCTTGAGTTAACTACATCTGCCTACAAAGACGGAGTTGACGCAATTCTTTCAGTGAACCCCTATTATAATCGCCCAACGCAAGAAGGATTATATCAACACTTTTGGACCATCGCAGAAAACTGTCCTATTCCTATTATGTTGTATAATATACCTTCACGGACTGGAGGAAATATTCTACCAGAAACAGTTCAAAGACTTTCTAAACATCCTAAAATTTGCGCTATCAAAGAAGCAAGTGGAGATTTAATTCAAATGGCAAGAGTTATTGCGTTGTGTGACAAAGACTTTCAACTTTTGTCTGGAGATGACTCTTTACTTTTACCCATACTTTCTATTGGTGGTTCTGGAATTGTTTCTGTGGTTTCTAATTTATTTCCCAAAACAATTAAACAAATTATAACTCATTTTGAAAATGGAAATTTAATGGAATCTAAAAAACTATTCTATAAATTATTTCCAATATTTCAACTCTCTTTTCAAGAAACAAATCCTATTCCAATTAAAATGGCTTTAGAATGGAGTGGGCTTTGTTCTTCAGAGGTGAGACTTCCACTAACAAAACTTTCTAATTCTGAAAACTCTGAAAAGTATAAAAAATTGATTTTTCAACTCAAGGATGAAGGTTATGAATGATATAACAAAAATCACTCTCATTGGAGCAGCTGGTAGGATGGGAAAAGCTATTACTCAAGTTTTATCAAACGAACAGAATGCAAAGTTAGTTGGGGCAGTAGAACGATTTGATTCTGTACTCATTGGTATGGATAGTGGATTAAATTCTCAAGTATATGAAAATAACATTCCATATACTTCAAACATGAAAGAAGCTATTCAAAAAGCAGATGTAATAATTGACTTTAGCTCTCATTTATCTACAGAAGAAGTTCTTAAGAATTGTATAGATCAAAATAAACCAATTGTTATAGGATCTACAGGACATTCAGAAAATGAAGTTCAACTTATTCAAAACGCTTCTAAACGAATTCCTGTTTTATTCTCTCCTAATATGAGTGTAGGAGTAAATCTTCTTTTCAAGTTAGTAGAAATTTCAGCTAGGGTTTTACAAGATCATTTTGATATTGAGATTTTGGATATTCATCATAAGCATAAAAAAGATGCACCTTCTGGAACAGCTAATCAAATTAAAAAAATTCTGTTGAATACTTTATCACGTAACGAGTCAGATGTCATTTATGGTCGTCACGGGAATCATTATTCCGAAAGAGAGCCAAAACAAATTGGGATTCATACAATGCGTGCTGGAGAAATTGTGGGAGAACATACTGTTTATTTTATTTCTCCTGAAGAACGAATTGAAATTAAACATAGTGCTCAAGATAGAAAAACCTTTGCTGTTGGTGCTTTAAAAGCTGCCTTGTTTTTAAAGGCTAAAAAAGCAGGGCTTTACTCTATGTTTGATGTTTTAGGGATTTAATGTTAGAATACTTAAAAACTTTTCTTTATTTAGATTATCAAGCCTCTGTGAGAGTGTTTATAGATATCTTATTAGTTAGTGTTTTATTTTATTCTCTTTACATGGCTTTGCGTCGAACGCGAGGTTTTCAACTTGTGATAGGAATAGGTTCTATTTTACTTTTGGGAACAATTGCAAATTATTTTGAATTAGAACTTTTAGATTGGATAATTTCTAGTGTACGACCTGCTTTACTTTTTTTAGCTATTGTATTACTTCAACCCGAACTACGAAGAGCATTTGCGGAGCTAACCAATACAAAATTTTTTAAACTTTTTAACATTAAGCCAAATTATGAATTAGAAGAAATTGTAGAAGCAGTTCGTATTATGGCAAGTGAAAAGACTGGTTCTATTATTGCCATTAGTAAAGAAATTAGTTTACGAAATATAATTGAGCAGTCTGTTCAATTGGATGCAATTATTACCTCTCCTTTACTTCTTACAATTTTTAAAAAAAATACAGCTCTGCATGATGGTGCTGTAATCATTGAACAAAATAGAATAGCCTCTGCTGCTTCTTATTTACCTATGTCTAATCAATTAGGAACTTCTTCTATGGGAGCAAGGCATCGTTCGGCTTTGGGGCTTGCAGAAGAAACAGATGCAGTCGTAATTGTAACCTCAGAAGAAACGGGAGAAATCTCGGTTTGTCATGAAGGAAAAATGATCCATCCTGTGAAACCTTTTGAGTTAAAGAATTTAATTTCTAATCTTTTATTAGATAATGAATCTAAAGAGCAAGAGTTAGGAATAAAAATTTCACCCAACGTCAAAGAGGCTGGGAAATGAAAGTCGTGTTAACTAAGACTTTTTCTATTTTTAAAAAAATTTTAATTTTTATATTTGAAAATTGGCAAGCTAAACTTGGTTCATTTGTAGTTGCTACTTTGTTTTATGTATATCTACAAACATCAAAAATTACTATAAAAACTTTAGAGATCCCAGTTGAATATCCAAAACTTAACAATGGTTTAGTATATTCGAAAAATAATGATAAATTTATAAAAATCAAAGTAGAAGGACTTAGAGATTTAGTAAATTACCAAACTCAATTTATGAAGTTTGTAGTAGATCCTAATGATCTCACAGTAGGGGAAAATCAAATAGAAATCAAAAAAATTTTTGGAGCAAACATAAACAAATTAAAAATAACTCCCGTTACTAATAAACTTACAGTAAATGTTGAACAGCTTGCAACTAAAAACCTACCAGTAGAAGTGCTTTTTGAAGATGATTTACCTCCCGGTTACTACAGAGTTTCTTATACAGTAAAACCAAGTTTAGTTACTCTTGGAGGTCCTAAAAGTATATTAGATAAATTTAGCAAATATACATTAGGGACTGTTTCTTTAAAAGATATAAGAGAATCTTTTACAAGAACTCTAAAACCAGTTGAACTACCACCTAACGTTGCACTACTAGGAGGAATTAAAGAGTTTCGGTTAAAAGTAAATATTTTAAAGTCCGGATCTATTGAAACAGGAGAGCAAATTTTAAAAGGAATTCCAATTAAATGTGAAAAACTAGACGAAAATTTAGATGTAGATTTTTCAATGGATGAAGTAGCCATAAAGATTCATTCTGGTAGTTTTGTGAAATCGGAGTTTCTTGTAGATGGAATTCGGGCTATTGTAAATTGTAATTATACTTATGATCCTATCAATAAAAAAATTATTCCAAATAGCTTACCAACAGTAGAAAATGTTCGAATTTTAAAAAGTAGTAGTTTGCAAAATATAGAAATTCTCTCTGTAATCCCAGATAAAATTACAATATCTTATAGAGTAAGAACAGAATTAAATAAGCCTTCCGAAAAACTTTCTGAAAAATTAGATGAAAAGTTCTTTGAAATACCAAATGAAGAGGAGCCTTCCTTTAAATGAAAATTTCTATAGGAAATGACTTAGTAGAAAACTCTAGAATTTTAGAAGTTTACGAAGAATTTGGAAAGAAATTTTTAAATAAAGTTTATCATCCTGAAGAAATTGAATATTGTCTTTCTAAGAAAAATCCCATTCCTTTTTTAGCAGCTAGATTTGCTGCAAAGGAGGCTTTTATAAAAGCTCTTAGCCTTCCTAATCGATTGCAATTAAATTGGAAAGAAATTTTTCTTGCAGGAAATTATTTTGGAAAAAAAGAACTTGAAATTATAGGCAAAGCAAAAGAAATTTTTCAAGAAAAAGGATTTAAAAATATATCGACTTCTATTACTCATACAGAAAACTTTGCTTGTGCAGTAGTTATTTTATATTGAAGTTATAAGAAAGGTAAACTTATGATCACTCAAGCTATGAAAGATCTTTTAGTCCACTACAACCAAGGTCTAGAACTTTATAAACAAGCTAAGTTTCAAGAAGCCATTTCTCACTTTGAAAATGCTTTAAAATTAGTTCCAGATGATGGACCTTCCAAAATGTATATTGAACGATGCAAGGAGTACATAAAAAATCCACCTCCAAAAGATTGGGATGGAGTTTATGTAATGAAAACAAAATGATGAGTAAAAAACCCCCTTCTTATTTAGTTACTGAACATGGAACCATTTCCACTATCTTAGGAAAAGATACTTATTTTAATGGTGTGCTTATGTTTAAAAAACCCTTACAAATTGCAGGGCAGTTCGTAGGTGAAATTATTTCTGATGGTTTCTTGTACATTAGTGAAACTGCTGTAGTAAAAGCTAACATAAAGGCACACACCGTAATTGTTGGTGGGCAAGTAACAGGAAACGTAATTGCCACGGAAAGGTTGGAAATGTTGCCTACTGGAAAAGTAAATGGAAATATTAAAACAGCTAAATTACAGATTGCCGATGGAGTTATATTCGACGGAAACTGTGAAATGATTCAACCAGTAAAAGTTCCAAGCTAATTCTTATCTTTTACATTTACTTAAAATTTTTTCTTTTATTTAAAATTTTCTTAATGCATTATTTTTTATGCAATTAAAAATAATTTTTTTTCTATTTGTGTTTATCCAACTTAGTATTCAAGCAGAAGGTCTGAAAACTTATAAAATCATTTTAGACCCAGGTCATGGAGGTGTGAAACAGTCTCCCTATGAAATTTATGGTGATAAGTACGATCCTATTTCAGGGAAATACTTAGAGTTTTATAAAGATGGAGCAAAGTACAATGAAATTACAGAAATGGAAGTTGTTTTAGACTTAGCATTAGAATTAAAAAAACTTCTTGATTTAACTAAAACAAGGAGAGGATTTAAAAAGTTTCAATCTTATATAAAACTTTTTTCAAATACAAAAGTAGAATGGCTCAAATTAGAAACAGAACTTACCAGAGTAGATTCTTATAAAGACCATAATTTTAGAGAAAAAGATGATAAAAACGCAAAGTATCGTTTGTATGATTATCCTGACTTTTCCACCGGAAAACTAATGCCCGGAAGAATTTCTTGGATTAATTCTAAAACCCCTCATATCGTAGTATCTTTACATATAAATGACTTAGGCTCAAGAAATTCTGCAGTGGGAGGAATGGGAGTTGTGCTTACTCCTTCTTATAAAACTTTTGAATTATTAAAACGAATTTCAGAAGGACAGTCCCCAAAAGAAGAATTTTTAAACTCTTCTTGGAGTAACTGGATGATCTTTCAGCATAAATGGTCTCCGTTAGAAAATGCCATTTCTGACGCTTGGATTTATTTTCATGGATATTGGGCAACTAAGGATGGAAGTAAAGCAGATTTAAAAAGATTTGAGGGGTATAGACAAAATATGATCACTTGGAAATATAAGGACAATTCTGGTTGGGAAAGAAAAGTAGGAAAGGAAGGTCCTTATGCTTTCAAACATTCAAAATTTAAAGCAATAGGTAAATTTTGGGAAAGAGAAAAAAGTCCACTTGAATTTCGCAGAAGAGAAAATGGTTTGGAAGGCTTTGGAGGGGATAACCATTACGCAGGAGCAGAGTTATTACGTTACGTGCAATACGGTTTAAGACTTCAAGCCAACGAATTATTGGATCAATATACAAATCCAAATCCTATTGGTAAACCATATATCTCAACTTATTCTTTACCTATGCTTGTAAATGCTATTTCTGCTTATTTAGAACTTGGAAACATTCGTAATTCAAAAGATATGTATTTTTTAATCAGAAAAAAAAAGAGAGTAGCTATTTCTTTGGCCGTAGGAATTTTTTCTCTCTTTCATGGATTAGAAGTTAAAGAAAAAGAATATCCTTATATGCCAGTAGGAAAAAGAATTGAATTTGAAAGTTATGTAACAAAATCGGGAGAGAGTTATTTTGAAGATGTAATTAATTTTGAGGATAATAATGAATAGTTCCCTCCAAGATAAAAAATTTTCTTTCATCATTGAGGCATACAGAAAATCACTTGTTAGACGCTACTCTGAAGAAAATATCTCAAGATTTCCAGAGCTTTCTAAGTTTGATCGCAAAATAGTAGATAAACTCATTGTATATTTTTTAGAATTATTGTATCCACCTTACGAAACCAGAAAAGAATTAGACAATGCTTTTCATTCTCTTGGGAGTTTTGTGAATTCCTCAGCTAAATTTTTTGGAATTATGGGGAATTTAGGATATGCAGTTATCAAATTTGGAAAACTCTTGTTACAAGGAATTCAAGCAGGGATTGCAGCTCTTAAAAGTTATTTGGCAGCGAATAAATTTGAATCAGAATTATATAAGAATGCTTTACCTTATCTTGAAAAAGGGATTGATATTAGCCAAGAAGAAATTTTCAATTCACTGATTGGAAAAATTCCAGAAAAAGAAGCTACTGCTTTTCGACACCAAGTTATAAAACTCTTTGAGATTCTAGCAAACAAAAAACTTT
>CALDSP010000248.1 GCA_937924465.1 uncultured Leptospiraceae bacterium | reverse complement strand
TTTTTGTTTATTACTTGAGGATCTACTGTATAAATTAGATCAGGTGTCAAATTAAAGTTTTTTAAAATATTAAATGCTGTATCTACTGCAATGATCAAAAAATGCTCTTTGTGTTTTTTAATTTGCTCTAAATCATAAAATAAACTAGGTCCTGCTCCTACTACTAAAATTGGAATTTGTTCTGCAATTCCAAACAAAAGTGAGATTGGTTTCATATTCAAAAGCAAGGGAAGATTTTGTAAAATATTGCGAGTCCAGACAAGTTCAAATTTAGAAAGTGTAGATAGGTTTGCATTTTTTTTATGAAAAAATTTTTCACAAATGAGTTTGAGTTCATTGTATTCTTCAAATTTCCATTGAAAACTTGGTTTGTGTGGAATGAAGGTAGTGGGAAGATTTCCATATCCTTTAAAAGTACCATACAATTTATCGTCATGAAAGGGAGGTAAGAGAATTTTTAATTTTTCTGAATGCAAGTATACTGAAAAGTCAAGTACGTTGAGTGCTAGTTTTAAAATTTCTGGATGTGGTTCCATCCATATAACTGTAACTTTAGGATTTTTTAAGGCTTCTAAAATAGAATACCCTAGTCCTGCTCCAAAAAAAATATATAGTTTTTCATTCTTTTCTTGTTGGAGAGAGTTTATGAGTCTTTGGGCTTCTTTGATTGGTTCATGTTGACTATGAAAAAGTATATTTTCAATTTTTAGAATTGGTAAATTTTGTTTATTATAAAAAACTTCATATAACGTATTAGAATTTTCTAATATACTAATAGTATTACTATCTAAATATTTCTTATTTAATTCCCAATAATTTTGAGTTTGTTTCATTTTATTTTCTTAGGTAAAGTATATAACTTACTTAAAATTTTTCATAAATACTAACATTTGAAAGAATTGAAGAATATCATAAAATCTTTTTTATTGCTAATATTCTTCTGACTACTTATTATAAAAAATACTTTTGAATATCCAAAATAATAAAGCTTTTATCATAATTTCATATTTCTATTTAAATTGAAAAAAGCTAGACATATTTTTTGGTTTTAATTGAAATAATAAATAATAAAAAAGGAGGAAAGCCGCAGTGAAAAAACTAGTTATTTTAGGAGCAGGTATTTCGGGTAACACAGCAGCTTTGTACGCAAAAACATATGGAAAGAAAAATTTAGAAGTCACTGTTATTACTCCCAACAGTAAGTGGAATTGGATTCCTTCTAACATATGGGTTGGAGTGGGACTCATGAAACCAGAGCAAGTGAGTTTTCCAATTGAGCCTGTGTACGTACAAGAAATTCGGAATTAATTTTAAACAAGCGAAAGCCATAGCTATTTATCCAGAAGGTTCATCTACAACCACAACCCCATTTGTAAGAATTGAATATACATCTTCTTCAAAAATAGGTCAAACAGAAGATGTCCCTTATGATTTTCTGATTAATGCGACAGGTCCTAAACTAAACTTTGACGCAACCCCGGGTTTAGGTCCAGATAAGAACAGTTACTCCGTATGCACTTATGCTCATGCTGATGAAACTTGGAAAGCTCTACAAGTTTCTATTGAAAGAATGAAGAAAGGAGAAAAGCAAACCTTGCTCATTGGAACGGGGCATGGAAACTGCACTTGTCAGGGAGCAGCTTTTGAATATATTTTTAACGTAGAGCATACTTTAAGAGAAGCAAAAATAAGAGATAAAGCAAATCTAGTGTGGATTTCCAATGAGTATGAATTAGGGGATTTTGGAATAGGTGGAATGCACATTAAACGGGGTGGTTACATTACAAGTAGTCAAATTTTTGCAGAGTCCTTCTATGTAGAAAGGGGAGTTTCTTGGATAAAAAGAGCACATGTCCAGAATGTAGAGAAAAATGTTGTTCATTACGAAACGTTAGAAGGTGAGGAAAGAGATTTTCATTTTGACTTTGCTATGCTACTTCCTCCTTTCTCGGGAGTAGGTTTAAAGTCATACAATCAAAACGGGGAGGATATCACTTCCAAATTATTTGCGCCTAACGGGTTTATGTATGTAGATGCAGACTATACTCAGAAACCTTATGAAGAATGGAAACCAGAAGACTGGCCTACTTACTATCAAAATCCGACATATAAAAATATATTTGCAGTTGGGATAGCTTTTGCACCCCCTCATCCTATTTCTAAACCTATGAAAAGTCCAAAAGGTACTCCAATCTTTCCAACTCCTCCTAGGACAGGTATGCCTTCGGGAGTTATGGGACGAGAAGTTGCAAAAAGTATTGTAGACATGGTAAATGGAGCCGACAAACCTACTAGATCCGCTTCTATGGCAAAGATGGGGGCTGCTTGTATTGCTTCTGCAGGTGCAAATCTTTTCAAAGGAAGTGCCGCATCCATGACAATCTATCCTATCGTTCCTGATTTTAAAAAATATCCAATTTACGGACGCGATACTGACCTAACAACAGGAGAGATTGGGCTGGCAGGTCATTGGCTTAAATACATTTTACACTATGTGTTTATGTATAAAGCAAAAGGAAATCCCTTTTGGAGACTAATTCCCGAATAAGGAGAAGACTATGAATGAAATCAAACCTTACTCTGAAAGTTATTATCCACCACATCCTACAAATTTTACAATTCAAATGAGAAAAAACATATTCTTTCAGTTTTATCGTTTTATAATTCTAAATTACAAAATGTTAAAAATGACAAGGTACCATTGAGATAAAAAAATAGTCAAATAATTACTTGGGTTACTAGGAGAATGTATCTGAAAGGGTACAATCTCCTAAAAGTTTTAAAGATATTTTTTTAATTTATTTATAAAAAGTAAATCTTTCCAACTTAGTTCTGTTCTACTTAAAAGAACATAAATGCCTGCAAACATTAAAACAATATTTGCCGACCAAGGACCGATCCAATCTGGTACGTTTTGCTTATAAGAAATTCCACTTCCAAAAATATAAAATCCATAGTAAATAAAAAGAGCAACAATAGCATAAGTAAAACCCATTCCTTTTCCAGCCCTACTAGAAACAAGACCCAAAGGAAAAGATAAGAAAAAAAATAATTGACAAGAGAGAGGTGAGGCAATTCTTCTGTGAATTTCTACATTGAAGGCTGTGAGGGTTTTTTCTGTATCTTTAAAGAGAGATTCTAATTGCATCATCATTGCATAACGATTGTTGAGTTCTGTTGGGCTTAAGGTTTTATTTGCTGCCGCTTGGATAAGCTCCAATTTCATTTTTTCTAAAAAGTCTCTAAAGCCTTGGATCCCTTTAATAGAAATTCCACTTTCTTTGAGAATTTCAAGTCCGGGAATGTTTTCAATTCCTTCAGATTGAATATTGTTTCGAATTTGAATAAGATCAGGAAATGAAAAGGTCTCTGGTTTTATATTAAATCCAATTACTTTTGTTTCTTTGGCTGTGGGAACGTGATAGTCCATTTCTCCCTTTCGAAAATCTGTGACTGTAAAACCATCTCGTTTTTCGTTCCATTCTATGATAAATCCATCTTTGAGACGAATTCCTTTTTCATACTCTCCATTTGAGTTTAGTTTTTCTACTGGATATCCAGTTTTAGCAGAAATGATTTGCGTTACACGCGAACCTCCCATAGGAATAGCAATTCCATTATAGTAGAGCACATCCGTTCCCTCTGGAAAAAGCTCCCATTCTCGAATTTGAACATTTTGCATTTTTCCCGTCTCTCTATCTAAACCTTCTGTATACATGTTGCGAGCTTTTGTTTCGAAATTATCTTTGACTTGATCCCCACTAAACTGACCCGGAGTGACTGCAAGCATTGGATTATAAGCTACAATCCAATTGTTAAACTCGTTTAACTTACGAGTGTTTTCAGGTCCTATATAAAAATTGAGATAGCCTACAGCAACTGTCATAATAAATCCAAAGGCTAAAAAATTAGAATACATTCGCGCATAACTAATTCCAGCCGCTCTCATGGCCGTGATTTCAGAATCTCCTGAAAGTCTCCCAGCGGCTAAAATTCCACTCATAAGACAAGCCATAGGAATAGTGGCAGGTAAAGTGTTTCCCAAAAGATAACCAAAGTAATCTAGTAGACGAAAAAGCTCAATTCCCTTTCCAACAAAAAGCCCAATCATTCTTTGTAGTGCCATTATCATATAAATGAATGTAAAAAAAATAAGAGAAGTCAAAAAAGGACCTACAATCTCCATAAAAATATATCTGTTAATGATTGGAATTTTATAAATTGGATTGTAGCGCCTAACGTCTGTATGAATTTTAAAGTCTTTGGGAAGATCAGATAAACTAGTTAGACGAACTTTTCTTAGATCTTCAGGCATTGATTCTTTTGCCTTTTAGAGTTGCACTTGTGGCCGATTCTATTTTTACATTGACTAATTTTCCTTGAATGTCACCTAACGTTTCATTTTCTAATTTTGGAAATATGACTACTTTTCCACACTCTGTGCGTCCCATAAATTCTTGTTTAGATTTTTTCGAATAGTTTTCTACTAAAACTTCAAAACTATGACCAATTTTTTCTTTGCTACGTTTTAAAGAAATCTCTGTTTGTAAATTTACAAGACAGGTAAGTCTATTGGACTTTATTTCTTCTGGAACATCATCTAGAAAACGTTTTTGAGCAATTGTACCTTCTCTTTCAGAATATTTGAACATATATGCCATATCAAATTGAACCTGTCGCATAACGTGTAAAGTATCTTCAAATTGAGATTCTGTTTCAGTTGGAAAACCAACTATGACATCGGTGGTAAGCCCTACGTTAGGTATAATAGAGCGAATTTTTTCTACAAGATTTAAAAATTCTTTTTGTGTGTAGTCTCGTTTCATTTTTGTTAAAATATCATCATTGCCTGCTTGCAATGGTAAATGGATTTGTGAACAGAATCGTTTTTCATTTGCCATGAGTTTTAGTAAGTGAACAGGAAAATCCTTGGGATGAGGTGAGGTAAAACGAATTCTAATTATATTAGTTTTTTCTAATATTTCTTCTACAAGATAAGCAAAGTCTTTTCCTTCATAGTTATATGAATTTACATTTTGTCCAAGCAGTGTAACTTGTTTTATTCCTGTCTCTTCTAAATGTTGAATTTCTTGAACAATGGATTTTGCCTCTCGACTTCTCTCTCTACCTCTTGTATAAGGAACAACACAAAACGTACAAAAATTATTGCAACCACGCATAATGGTAACAAAGGCAGAAATTCCATCAACTACTTGAGGCTCAATTTCATCATAAGTTTCAATTTTAGAGAGTCTGGTGAGGCTTACTTTTGTTTCTCCATTTCGAATGCGTTCAATCAGTTCTGGGAGATTTCTGTAATTGTCTGGACCTACTACTAAATCCAAAGGCAATTCTTGGTGAAATAAATCTTCTCCTAAGTTTTGAGCCATGCACCCTAAAACACCAATTACTAAGTGTGGGTTTTTCTTTTTTAGATAGCCTAAACTTTGGAGTCGGGTATAAATTTTAGCATGGGCATTCTCTCGAACTGCACAAGTATTTAAAAAGATGATATCGGAGTTTTCGGGATGGTTTGTAATTTCATAAGTATGTTTTTTCATAAGACTTGCAATTAGTCCTGTGTCATACTCATTCATTTGACAACCATATGTTTCAATGTACACTTTACCCAAATGTTTTTTAGTTTCGTGTAAAGATTTTTCTAATACTTGTTCCATGATTTGCATTTTTTCAGAGAAAGTTTTTTCGTAAATGAGAATTTACAAGAGGAGGTTTTTGTTTTTATTGAATTCAATTCAGTTTGAGAAAAGTTTGGATACAATTTATGGTTTTTATATTTCTTTCACTTTTTTTATCATTTGGTTTTGTTTATCTTTTTCATCCTTTTTATATTATTGACACTTATATAAAATATGTTAGCACTCTTTAAATCATGTGATATGGGGAATGTATCTAGACATTCTAAAACTGAATTGAGTAAGTCATGTAACCAATCTTTTCATACGTCATGTGACAATTCTAAAAACATGATTAGTCATAGTATAATTTGTTTTTTTATGAACCTTTTAATAAGTGGAATTTGTATTATACTTATTAGGGTTTTAATTTCTTCCTTTTTAAAAAAAGAATTCACAAAAAAATCACAAATAAAATAAGTTTAAAAAAGGGAAACTTCATGTTGAAACCTTTTGTCCTTATTTGTGTTTTAGGATTTTGTTTTTTTAATCTTTGCAATTGTGAAGATAAAAATTCTATTTCCCATTTTCAGTTAGAAGGCAAATGGAAAGAAGTTAAGGGAAATTCTATTTTTGATAAAGCTCGTCGGGAAGCTGTTTATGAGATTCAAAGATTGGGAGATGTTTATACAGGTCGTATGATATCTCTAGACAATGCTTTGGATCACCAAAACCAAATTCGATCTTGTTTTAATTGTTCTGAAGAGTCAGAAATTTTACTTGGGCTTGCTTTGCTTAGAGGTTTAAAGCAAAAAAAGATGGGATTTATTATGGTGAGTTTTATGATGTATACAATCGAAAATGGTTTGATATAAAAATCACTCCTATTTCTAAGGATCAAATTACAATTCGAACCTATGCAATTTTTCCTGTGTTTGGAAGAAACATTTTATGGGAGAGAGGAGAAGAATATTATAAAAATATTTTAAAATCTGAACCTGTACATTTACAAGAAAATAAACAGTATTATGCTTTAGAAATTGGTTCTGTAGATTATGCAGAAAAAAATTTGGTTCATCTTATCAATTCACACAATGCTAAATTACAACCAAGAACTCCTATTTACTTTTTTTCTAAACAAGGGAAATTAATTTCAGGTGGATCGGTACTACAAACTAGCTCTTTAGAAATTTTAATTCAAGCTGAACAATCACAAAATGTAATGCAAGCCATCCCTGTAATTTTTTTTGATAGGACTCATGACTGGTCAGCAAAAAATTAGCGTTTTACTACAACAGACTTCATTCTGGAAAGTTTGCTTCTTAGTCGCATAACTGCTTTTGTGTGCAACTGAGAAATACGAGATTCTGTAACTTCAAGCACTTCTCCAATTTCTTTCAAAGTTAAGTCTTCATAATAATACAAAACAATCACACGTTTTTCTTTTTCTGGTAGTGTTTTAATGGCTTCTACAATCACATTTTTAATTTCTTCTTTTTCAATAATTACGTCAGGATTGAGGCTGGCAGGTGATTCTAAGGTTTCCATAAATGAGACTTCATCGTTTTCATCTCCCAAAAACCAAATATCATTGAGAGAAATAAGACTAATCCCACTAATTTTACTAAGGAAAGAATTATATTCTTCCACATTAGAAAATCCCATTTCCTTAGCGACTACCTCGTCAGATACGGGTTGTCCCTCTTTATTTTCTAACATTCCTATGACTTGTTCTAATTGTTTAGCTTTTTGACGAATAGAACGAGGAATCCAATCTACAGAACGCAGTTCATCGAAAATACTTCCACGAATTCTTGTCATTGCGTAGGTTTTAAATTTAATAGCACGGGAAGGATCAAATTTTTCGATAGCATCTAGAAGCCCAAAAACACCATAACTAACTAAGTCATCAAATTCTACGTTTTGAGGCATTCCAATAGCTACACGCCCAGCCACATGCTTTACAAGAGGAGAATATTTTTCAACAAGGTAGTCTTTGATTTCTTTATTTTTTGTAGCTCGGTATTCTTTCCAAAGTTCAGTTTCGTCAATGCCAGAATACTTTTTTAACAACCTAGACATAATTTCCTTATACGTAACGTAACAATTGCACATTATTCTTTCAATAAAATAATTTTCAAGAAAATTTTTTTATATTCTCATATTTTACTCACATGATAGTTTCTTGCATTTTCATAAAAGTATTAAAATAAAGGGGGTATGTTTTAATATCTCAAACAAGTGCTATATATGAGTGAATTTGTTTTACTGCTTTTTTATTGAAAGGTTTTAGAGGTCGGCAATATTTCAGGAAAAATTATGATACCAAAGTATGATCACATGTTCCCATGATTACAACTTATTTGAGATGGAAAAGAATGGAATATAAGCAATGGTTATACATAAGTTAGAAGATAGTTGTTAAAAGAGGTTCCAATTTTCAGATGAATAATGAGGAATCAAAGCAATTATTACAAACTGGTGCAGACAATTTTTGAAAATCGAGTTGGATGGGCAAAAACCTATTGAAAGAAAGTTTTGCTAGTTGAAAGTCAGAGTAGGGGAAAAATAAAGATTATCCAAATGGGTAGAAGCAAGTGTGGGTTGTCCAAAATTCAAGAATTTCTTGGAGCACTGTATGAAAAAAATGCAAAAAACGTGTTTTTATAACTACAAGCAAATTGACTCAAAATGCAATTAATTACGTAAAAAATTTAGCTACTTGCAAAGTCATCTCACTTGATGGAGAAGAACTAGTGGAGTTAATGATTAAACACAGTGTGGGGTGACTACAACAAGAACTATAGAATAATAGACAACGATTATTTTATTTGAGGATTTTTAAAAGTTTCTTATATTGAGAGAAACTGAG
>CALDSP010000247.1 GCA_937924465.1 uncultured Leptospiraceae bacterium | reverse complement strand
TGCTAATATGACTCAAAGTGAAATGTTATTAGTCAAGAATCTTAGAGATAAACTCTTGGAACATATCAAGTTATATAAAATTTATAAAAGTAAAAATAAAAAAATTAACAAATCTATTTTAGAAGCAGAAAAATACGCACGTTCACTCTGAAAGAATATTTCCTTTCTTTTCATAAATATAATTTTCTAAAATTTTCATGTCATCGGGATTTGAAGCAAAAAAATTTACTCCTAATCGAAATCCTTCTTCCGTTACCACGTAACGTACAATATTTCCCGATAAAGTTAAAGTATGTTTGCCAATAGGAATATACATTTTTATAGCATTATGTTTTTTTAAGTAATTGTATAAACTTTCATCAGTAATTTCAAAAAGAAGTCCACTAATGCTAATATCAATAATTCTTGTGTTAGTGTAAAGAGTATTGAAGTTATTTCCTCGAATTGCTATTTTTGTAAATCCATAAGAGGTAATTTCTAAAAGCTCATGGATATACTCTGCATGATAAGAAGTTAAAATATGTTTGTCCATTGCAGTAGTATACACCATAACATGTCCAATTAGATTATCAAATAAGGTCAAAGGTGAAATAATATAAGATACTAAAAAATTTCGAACTTCATTTTTTTGAAGTTTTTCGAAGAATTTTTGTGCTTTAAATTCTCCTTCTTGTTTTGCTCTTTCTAAATAGATTTCATAAAAATTTTTATATGTATTAGATTCAACTTTTCCAATGTAGCTTTCAATATCAGCACAATCAGAGATAAATATAGAACGTAAGTCTTTTCGAAAGGTATTTCGAATTAAATCATAACCATCATTTGGTTTGTATATGACTATTTCGTATTCTTTAGAAACTTGTAAAATGTAATCAGTGAGAATGAGATTCATTAATTTTATATCTGGAAGATCTTTTTTAATTTCTCGAAATAAGTATTTAAATTGACGTTCTGCGTAAATATCATCTCCTGTTATATATTTTCCTCCTTTATAAGATTTAAAAAGAATTACAAAATCCATAAATAAGTCGTCTACAACAATTCGCTTGTATTTTCTCATTTCAGCGGATTGGAGTTCTGAGGGAATTTTGATTGTTACAATAGAACCTCGAATATCTTCAATAATTACTTCAAATACATAGAGGACATTGATTACTTCAAATTTGACTTTAGCACGTCTAGAAGTACTTTCTTCAAATCCAAGAACATTTAGTTCTACAAAGTCTTGCAAAATATTGTGAACCACTACCGTCATAAAACGCTCTTCATATTCAAAAATGAATTCAGTGTTTTCAAATTTAAGATAAAAAAACAAATGCTTAATGTGGTTTATATCTGAACCAATGATTGTTTCGTCAAATATAGACTCCATCATGGTTATGAGTTCTTGTAGGGAATCAGAACGACCTACTGCCATATTACTATTATCGACTTTGGATTTTTAGATTGGAATTTATTTTTTTAAGTTCAACTGAATAAAAAAACTTGATATTTTCATTTACACTATTTTTTTAAATCAAAAGGGTTAATTTAAATGGCACTTGTAGACTTAGAATATGAATACGTAAACAACAAAAAAATTGCAAATTTATCACTGAATAATCCTGCAACAAAAAACTCCATGACATGGGAAATGGGAGAAGAATTTCACGAGAGAATTCAAGAAATTAAAAATTCAAATGATCCTCCTTCTTGTGTTGTTTTATCTGGAAAAAATTTTGTATTTTCTTCAGGTGGGGATTTGGGACTTTTACAATCTTTTCGGGATAAGCCTTATGAGCAAAATGTAGAAGATATGTTTCGTTTTTATAATAATTTTTTGAGTATTCGAACTTTACCAATGCCAGTAGTTGCGGCTGTAAATGGGCATGCTATGGGAGCTGCTTTTTCCTTAGCTCTTGCTTGCGATTTACGAGTTTTTTCTATTACAGGAAAGTATTCCATGAACTTTGTAAAACTTGCCATTCACCCTGGGATGGGTTCTACTTTTTTACTAAACGAACTTTTTGGTAGAGATATGGCAAACTATTTACTTATGTTAGGGGAAACTCTTTCGGGAGAGGAAGCCATGAAACTCAAAATTTGCCATGACTGTGTTCCTTTGGAGGAAGTAAAAAAACGAGCCATGGAAATTGCGATTACTCTTTCAGAAAGTGGTCCTATTGCAATGCGCTTACTAAAAGAGACTTATTCTAACTACAAGGAATTACAAAATGCTCTTCGAAGAGAAGCGGAAGCGCAAGCAAAATGTTTTATTACGGAAGATTTCATGGAGAGTATTTATGCTATTCAAGAAAAACGGAAGCCAAACTACTCTGGGAAATAGTTGTCTTTAGAAAAAGTAACAGGAATTGTTTTAGAAACTAGGGACATTGGAGAAGCCGATTCCCTAGTTGTAGTACTTTTGGAAACAGGTTTAAAGGAAAATTTTCTTTTAAAAGGAATTCGAAAAAGCAAAAGACGAGAGATTGTTGCCAAAGAAATTGCAAACCTAATTAGTCTAGTCTATTATCATAAAAAAAATAAAGAAGTTTTTTCCATTAAAGAAATTAGTGTTGTAAATCGATTTGAACAATTAAAATCTTCTTATTATGGATTTCTTATCACTAATGCAATGATTGAACTTGTTAATAAATTTATTCCAAAAAATTTGGAACAAAAAAAAATTTTTGAATTATTGCACCAAGCTTTGCATAGTTTAAATGAACTAGGAACCTCTCCCTTATCTCTTCCTTTTTTTAAACTTAGACTCTTACAAAATTTAGGATATGCACCTAAAGATTTTGAATGTATGTATTGTTCCCAAAATATTTTTGAAAAAAGGCAAGCATTTATTCGTTCTACAAGTTTTGAAATCAATTGTGTGGATTGTGGGTCTGTTCCAGAGAATCATCTGGATATTTTGTATGTTATGAAGAAAATGACTTATGTCAATTATAAAACTCTCATTACAGAAACAATCTCAGAAAACCTTTTGAATCAATTAGATTTAATTTTAAATCAATTCATTCATTTTCAGCTTGGATTCGAACTAAAAAGTCTAGCTTTGTTATCACAATTACAAAAGTCATTTTAGTGTAGAGCTTTGTATTATTATAGTTTATAATTTTAAGAAGATAAAAAAATTTTTTCTTTTGGGAGAAACTGTGTAAGCTTATTGAATAAAAAGTTTTTAATTTCTTCTTTATGTTTGTTTTTGTATTCAAAGGTTGAATTTTTTCTCTCAAAAGGATAAAAGAGTATATCTGAATCTGCACGTAAGTTTTTTATTTTTTTTAAATATTCTGCATTCATTCGAAACGTTCCTAAGGTTACATCATAAACTTTAGTTAATTCTTGGTTTGAAAAAATTTTCTCTATCATATCAAAATATAAATTTTTCCAATTTTTAATTAAAAGCACAGGATCTAAACAAATTCTAGTTTTCCAACCAAGTTGAGTTGCATGAAGTAATGTTTCAATTCTACGACTTAAAGTAGGAGTTTTTTTTTCATATTTTTTTATAACAAATTCGGGAGATAATGTCCAAGCAAAAATTACGTTGGGTGATGGAGAAATATGTGAAATTTTTTTAAACATTGTACTTTTGGTTCGAATTTCTAAAATTAAGTTGGGATTCTCTTTAGCAAAATTTAACCATATTTCACAATAACCTAACCATGTTTCAAAACTTAAAATATCATTATCATAAGAAATAGAAAGATACATTTCCTTTCCGTT
>CALDSP010000246.1 GCA_937924465.1 uncultured Leptospiraceae bacterium | reverse complement strand
AAGAAAAATTTCTGAGAAAAATCATATTCTAAGAATTTATAATTCTCATATAAATGATTGATTTAAAATTTACTACTTGATTTTACTATGGTGACTCTTTTTTGTTCTTTTCGAATTTAAGTAGTAAAAAAATTTAAATCTCAAAAAGATGGCAGTTGTCTTATAAAAAACAATCCAAGTGAGAGAACTATGGAAAATACTTTAACAGCACTTAAAAATCCTTTTCGAACTGTGGAAAAAAATATTAAAACTCAACCTACAGGTATTTATGAACAGACACTAGAAATGGGAGAAGAACTTCTCCAAAAACCTCTCGAAGGCGGTGGAGTAGATAGAATTATTGTTCAGCATTCCAAAGATAGAATGACTGTATGGGAACGTATTAAAGTTCTCACCCAAGAAGAACCTAATATACTATATCAAAATTGGGGCGTACATTTAGATGGGGCTTCCCTTGTTACAGGTATTTTAAGTATTAACGGAAGAGATGTTGCTATTTATGGGCATGATTTCACCCAACGTGCCGGAACAATGGATGCTACAAACGGTAGTAAACTTGCTCGTTTAATTTACATGGCAGCAGAAAATGGAATTCCTCTTATTGGAATGAATGACTCTGCGGGAGCGTTTGTACCAGCTGGAGTGGGAGGTCTAGATGGTTACAGTGAGGCCTTTGCCGCCCTACGTCGTATAAGTGGAATTGTTCCAAGCATTATGCTTATGTTTGGCTACAATGCAGGGGGAGGTTCTTATTTACCACGACAAGGTTCTTTCATGATCCAGTGTGAAAACACATTCTTTGGACTTACAGGTCCAGACGTTGTGCGCTCAGTGTTAGGAGAGAGCATTACTGCAGATGATTTGGGTGGTCCTAAAGTACATAGCCAAAGTGGAGTGGTAGACTTAGTTACTCCCGATGAATTAGGTTCACTTAAAATTGCGTTGCGTGTGCTTTCTTATCTTCCCAATAATAACAGTGAAGGGGCACCCTATATGCCAACCAGCGATCCAATTGACCGTTTTGTATATGAAGAAGATATTTTATTTAGAAAAACTTTTAATTCACCTACAGGAATGAATACTCCTTTTGATATAACTCTTTATTTACAAAATATATGTGATCACGGAGCTTTCTTTGAAATTCAGCCGTTACGTGCTAGAAATGTGATTACTGCTTTTGGTAGACTTGGAGGACATGTAGTTGGGTTTGTTGCTAACAATTCTGCTGTTGCCTCTGGTCAAATAGATATTCACTCTGCTCGTAAAACTACCCGTTTTGTTCGTTTTTGTAATTTGTATAACATTCCAATGATTTTTATTGAAGATACAACAGGCTTTCTTCCGGGAAGAGAGCAAGAATCGGGTGGAATTGTTTTGGAAGGACGTCGTATGCTAGATTCAATTATTGATCTTCGTGTACCTCGTATGACGGTTATTATTCGAAATGCTTTTGGAGGAGCTTATGCTTCATTTAACTCTTACTTTGTCGGTGCAAGCATCGTGTTTGCTCTTCCCACTGCAAGAATTGCGGTAATGGGACCTGCAGGTAAAGATTTTGTATACAAAGATGAAATTCAAAAAATCAACAAAGAATATTCTGAAAATATAAAAAAAGGAATTTCAGAAACAGAAGCAAAACAAATTAGAGATAAAGCTCTTGCAGAACTTTCCCAGCGTTACGAAAAAGCACTTATGAATCCAAAAGAAGCACTTTCTCTTGGTTCGGTCTCCAGAATTATTATGCCCGGCTTTACAAGAAAAGTTTTAGCAGAAAACCTAAATTATTTTATGAGACACTATAAACCATCTCCAATGAGTGGTGTACAAAGGGAGTTTGAATAATGATAGACTTTAATGGAAAAAGAATTCGATTTGCAGACTCAGAATCAGAATGGATTCAAAGTTTTTCTTTAGAAAGCATAAAGTGCCTTATTGTTTGTAGAGGACCTGTTCGCAAAGAAGCAATGGATATATTTGATGAAATTGGAATTAAAGAATATGGAATCCTCTTGAGTGAAAAGGATAGTGTAGTTTATCCCATGACCCTTGCTCCAGAACTTAGAGGGTTTCGTTTCATTAATAACATCCACAGAATTCCAGATTACATGGGAGCAGGTGGAGAAGAAAAAACTCGCCGTATTCAAGAAATTTTAGATATTGCTAAGTCCAATGGCTACACCCATATATTCGCGGGTTATGGATTCATGGCAGAAGATTCAGAGTTTATTGAAGCCATAGAAGCAAGTGGAATTACATTTATGGGTCCGGGTTCACACGTTGCGCGTCAGGCAGGGGCAAAGGATGAAGCTAAAAAAATTGCTCGCAAATTAAATGTTTCTGTAACTCCGGGAGTAGATAATGTAACTACACTAGCTTTGTTACGAAAAGCACCAAATGCGAATGATTTAGAAAAATTGGCAAAAGAAAAAAAATTAAGTTTTAGCTATGACTCTAGTAAAACTCTAGAAGAAAATGCAGATCTTCTTTTACAACTTTCGTACGATGCAAAGATAGATGTTGTAACAATTGAAGACTTGCAAAATGAAGCTTTAATTCAAAGTGATCAAATTTGGAGTAAACACCCTAACAGTCGTATACGCTATAAATATATAGGTGGTGGTGGAGGAAAAGGACAGCGTGTTATTTCCGATCGTTCTAAAGTAAAGACTGCAGTTATGGAAGTTTTAGCAGAGTCCAAAGTGGTAGCAGAAGGTTCCAATCGAAACTTCCTTATTGAGTTAAACATTGAAAACACTCGCCACAACGAAATGCAACTTGTTGGAAATGGAGAGTGGTGTATCTCTCTAGGTGGTAGGGATTGTTCTTTGCAAATGCACGAACAGAAACTTTTGGAAGTTTCTTATACCCAAGAGTTATTTTTAGAAGAGTTAAAAAGTTCAAATCTCTCCTCTGAAAAACGCAAAACTCTCCAAGAAGATTTAGAAACTCTCAAACGCATGGAAGATGAGGGAGAACGTTTTGGTGCTTATGTGAAACTGGACAGTGTTTCTACATTTGAGCTTATAGTAGAGGGCACAAATCACTATTTCATGGAAATGAATACGCGGATTCAAGTGGAACATAGAGTTACGGAAATGGTATATAAACTCAAGTTTACCAATCCAAACAATCCAAAAGAATATTTCTATGTAGATAGCATTATTGAAGTAATGGCACTACTTTCTTTACATGGAAAACATTTACCTAAGCCTACAAGAGAATTGCGTAATATTGCAGGAGGTGAGGTGAGAATTAACGCAACGAACATAGCTCTTCAACCTCATGCAGGAGGACTCATTCAAACATGGTCCCCTCCAATTGAATATGAAATTCGAGATGACCAAGGCATTGGAGTGCGAAACCCAGATACAGGTCTTTTTGTGCACTATAGACTTGCAGGAGCATATGATTCTAATATTGCTTTATTAGTTACTTACGGAAGTAGTCGTGAAGAAATGCTTAGAAGACTCTCTCACATTATAAAAGTGACAGAACTTCGTGGACATGATTTGCAAACTAATATGCCAGTGCATTATGGTTTGATTAATTGGATTCTTGGAAAGGATCCAATGTTTAAGCCAAACACTCGGTTTATGATGTATTATTTAGCTGCAGTGGGGTCTCTTGAAGAAGTGATTCGAGACATTGATATTGAAATTTTGTGGAAAGAAGTTTTTAAGAGTGTAGTAGGGCAAGACCCAAATCTTTCTAAAATTATAAATCGAAAACTAACTCTCTTGTCTCGTCCACTCAAATCTTTATTTAGTAATCCTCATACTTTAGCTGGTTTCATTGGGTCTCATCATGAACATGCTTGGAAAGTGAATAATGGAAAAGTAGAGTTTCTTAAAAATCCTATTCACATCTTAAATGATTTATATTATTATTTAGACTTAGAACCAAAAGAAGGGAAAGCTCCTTGTGATATGATTTGGGATCATGATGCAGAAATTTTAAATGAAGCTTTGAGTTTTTATGAAGACCTAGAAAAAGTAACAGGAAAAAGTAAGGAAGATTATTCTTATTGGAAAAAAGTTTTTGAAGAAGGTAAAAATCCGGCTCCTAGTGCAATTTCAGAGGATTTATGGAAACGTTGCATGGAATCTCATAAGGCTTTCCAACTTGGTTTAGAGATTTTAAAAGTGATTCCTGCAATTGGAGTAGAGAGTAAATTTGTAGAACTAGATGTTGATAAATATTTAAATGCAATTGTTCCAGAAGAGTTTTCAAATCCTGAAAAAATAGCTAAGCACGTGAAAACTCTCAATCCACCCCCGAAAGCTAAGTCTGATGAAATTGTAGCTCCTATGGGGGGAATGTTTTACGCAAGAGAAGCTCCGAATTTACCACCTATGATTAATGAGGGAGATCATTTTGAAGCAGGACAGCCTTTGTTTATTATTGAGGTGATGAAGATGTTTAATAAAATCACTGCTCCCTTTAGTGGTAAGGTTGTCAAAAACTTTTTAAAAGATTCCGATGGAAAGATTGTTACAAAAGGGCAAACCATATTCAAAGTAGAACCTGATGAAGTTTTGAAAGAAGAATCTCCTGAGGAAATAGCCGAAAGAAAGAAAAAGAGAACTCTTCAAGTTTTAAAATATTGAGAGTCTAATGTCACATAACGTCAACCATACTTTTTTAGTATGGTTGGTTTTCTTATTTTGAGTGTTTGCCATTTGTCTTCTTTGAAAAGAATAAAGCCTTAGTAAAAGTAACTTTAAAACTTTTTGGCTTTTCAAATATATTCTTATTTAAATTGTGAATGTAAATGAAATTAAAATACATTTTATTCATGTTTTTATTTTTATTTTCTTGTGTTCCAGATGGACCTGATTATATTACAGAAACGGAAGCACGAACAAGACTTTATTTACTTACAATTTTGAAATGTAGCCAAGAAGGAGTAGATCCAAACACAAAACAAATGGATATTTTTGCTTTTGTTGAAAAGCAGTTTAAAACGAATTCTCTTAGCGAATCAAAACGAAAACAAGTCAGCTATTATAAAAAAGATTTTCAAAAATGTGAACGGCAAATTTTGAGTTTTCCAATTGAGAAATGTAATTTCAAAGATTTTGATATTATAAATCTTGTATCGAAAGGAGAACTCTGTAAGCTAGAGCCTGCAAGTTATTTTCAGTTTTAACATACTGATTCTTAATTTTTAGTTGGTTTGCTCTCATTTCAAATTTTCCTTGTCATTGAAATTGTCTCTGCAATAAAAAAAGTAGAAACTGTTTGGATGAAAGTGGGAGTAGATGTGGCACTTGTGATTTGTCCTTATTCAGAAAAAATTTATATCTTTGAAAAAGGAATTTCGGGATACAGAGAACAAAGCATTTACCAAGATTTTTCTCATC
>CALDSP010000245.1 GCA_937924465.1 uncultured Leptospiraceae bacterium | reverse complement strand
TCCCAGTATAAATTCTAATCATCAAACTTCTAATGTTCAAACTCCAAAAGCAAAACCAAAATTTTCTCTGCAAAATAAAATGATGGTAGTTATTACAATTATCCTAACTGTTGTGGTTTCTACAATTATCTTACTCGCTACTTATTTTTTTAAAAATGATAACAAAGTAAGAATTTTGGAAAGTAATTTAGAGCTAGTGCGAATTGTTGAATTAAAAGTTCGTGCAGATTTGAATGCTGTAGTGGAAAAAGGAAAGCAACTTGCTTTAGTAATAAATCAAGAATTTAAGACTCAAAGACAAAAGGATTTTTTTATAGAGCAGTTTTTTAAAAATGATGATGACTTTATTTACTTAGCACTCTTAAATCAAGAAAACGAAAAGACTAAAATTAAAACTGAGGTTTTTAATCAAAACTATTTACAGAAACTTGCCTTAACTGAAGAAGATATTAAAACAGTCATAAATAAAAATTTTTCTACATTTGTTCGTTCTTTTGATGGAGCTTCAATAATACTCAATACTAGTGCAGGCTTTGAAGAACCGACTCTTTGTGTTTCTATTCCTCCTCAAGAAGATAGCGATGAAAAATATGTTTTAGTTATTATGTTCAAACTACAAACTATTTTGGACGCTTTTGGTAAGTCTGGAATTACAGAAACTTTTATGGTAGCAGGCGATGGAACAGTAATAGCGCATCCAAAAAAAGAATTTGTGGTCTCAGTCAAAAATTTAGGAGATCTTCCTATTGTTCGTGAAATGCTCACAAGTATGGCAATGAATGGTTTGAAAGAATTTGAAATGGATGGAAGGCGTTATCTTGGTTCATATCAAAAGTTAAAACTTAAGTTTAACAATGTTGGAATTATATCTACTGTACCAGAGGATAAAGCTTTTGAGGCAGTGTATCGTATTCAAGAAAGAAATATTTACATAATGGCAATTTCTCTTTGTTCAGCAATTATCATTGTGATTCTCTTTGCAAGAACTATTTCTAAACCAATCATGAAGTTGTTACAAGAAACAGTTAAAATTTCGCAAGGGATTTTTACAGTAGATATAAAACGTACTACTAATGATGAGGTTGGACTTTTGTCAGATTACTTTGTAAACATGGCAAAGGGATTAGAAGAGAGAGAGAAAGTAAAAAGCATTTTAGGAAGTATGATTGATCCAGTTGTCGTGCAAGAAGCAATGAAAGATTTGGCGGCTCTAAAAAGGGGTAGTGAAAAAGTAATCACTGCTTTTTTTTCCGATGTAGCTGGGTTTTCTACAATTAGTGAACAGTTGAGTTCTGTAGACTTAGCTAGGCTTTTAAATGAATACCTTTCAGCCATGACCGTCATTCTTCAAAAGCATGAAGGAGTATTAGATAAGTACATTGGAGATGCAATTGTTGGGATTTTTGGAGCACCTGTAGACGTTGACAATCATCATCTCAAGGCTTGTAGAGCATCATTGGAAATGATTACTAAATTGAAAGAGTTAAAAGAATATTGGTCAAAAAATAATTTATATACTGAAGAAGCTAGAGAAATGGACATAAGAATAGGTTTAAATACTGGACCTGCTAAAGTTGGTTTTATGGGAACTGATTCAATGGGTTCCTTTACTATGATGGGAGACACAGTCAATTTGGCGGCAAGGTTGGAGGCGGCAGGTAAAGATTATGGAGTAAATATTTTAATTTCAGATTCTGTAAAAAAATATATAGATTCCGAAATGTTTACTAGAGAGTTAGATAGAGTAAGAGTAAAAGGAAAAAATGAACCTGTTACGTTGTATGAACTAATATGTTTAAATACGGAAGTTCCCCCAAACATTCGAGAAGCTACAGAAGCCTATGAAGAAGCCTTTCATTCTTATTTGAACAGAGAATGGATGAGAGCGATTCAATTTTTAGAATTTTCCGAAAAAGCTAAAGGAAAAAAAGACAAAGCTGTAAAACTACTTAAAGAACGTTGCGAAGCATATTTGCAATCTCCACCGGAGGAAGATTGGGATGGAGTATTTACAAGAACCCATAAATAGAGAAGAAGCTCAAAGAGATAAAACACCACTTATTATTTTATTTTTATTGTTACTTATATGTTTCTTTAGTTTTTTATTATACAAAAATTTAACTCAAAAAGGGAAAGAAGGAGACAATCCTGTAATTGGAATTTTAACATTTAAAAACCGAGTTGTTGAACGTAAACCAGACGAAGAAGTCATATGGGATAAAGTAGAAACAGGAGTTCAAATTCGTAATAGAGACACAATTCGAAGTGCAGATTTTTCAGATGGAGTTTTGACGCTCAGTGATGGAACAAAAATTTTACTAAGTGAAAATAGCATGGTTTATTTAGATTTTACTGACGGAGTTCATTTGGATTTTGCTTATGGTTCCATGTCTGTAGAAGGAGGAACAGCTAGTAATACTCCAATTAAAATTACTTCCAGTGACAAAGTTATAGAGGTTGAAAAAGGAAATCTAAAACTCGAAAAGATAAGCAAAGAAGACTTAAAACTTGAAGTTAAAGAAGGAAAAGCAAAAGTAAAAACACAAAACGAAGAAAAAGAAGTAAAAAAAGATGAAGTTGCAAAAGTAGAAAATAATAAAGTTAGCATAGAAGAAGCAAATTTCAAACTTATTAGTCCTCCTGAAGTTTTTATAACTTCAACCAAATCTTCGACAGCAAAGATTGATTTTTCTTGGTCAGTTAATATGGTAGTAAAAAAAATAAATCTAGAACTTTCTTATGATTCTAAATTTCGTAAAATTTTACAAAGCGTTCCCGTGCAAGCAAATTCAATTAGTCTAAATTTAAAGCCAGGCCATTATTATTGGCGCGTAACGGGAGAACATACCCAAAAAAAACAAAAAGAAGCAAGTGCTTTTCATAAGTTACAAATTCTATCCAGAACCCTTCCCAAAATTGTAACTCCTAAACAAAACCAAAAATTTACTTACATACAAAAACCTCCAATTATTAACTTTGCTTGGACAGGTTCGGAGGGAGTTAAAAATTATAACTTAGAAATTTCCAATTCTGAAAATTTTAGTAATTTAGTAAAATCTATTCCCACTCATCAAACCTTCGTTGGAATAGAGGGTTTGGAAAATGGACAATACTACGCTAGAGTAATCACTGAATTTCAAATTGATGATTCTAGGGAAGTCTCTCCTGTTTTATCATTTGCTCTTATTCAAAAAAAAGATCCTGAACCTCCTATTTTAATCAATCCAAATCAAATTTGGAATGAAATTATTTTAGTTAAAAAAGGTTATGATTTATATTGGAAGGACAATCCCGAATTTAAAGAGTACGTAATTCAAATTGCCTCTGACCCAGAGTTTCAAAATATTCTTTCTTCTGAAAAAGCAAGTTTTAATCAAAAAAAAGTTCTGCTTCCTGTTCAAAATCTTTCTTCTATTTATTGGCGAGTGGCTGGGACGACGCAGGAAGGTGTAAGTTCTAATTTTTCTAAAATTGGGAAAATTCAAATTCAAAAATTAGAGTCACTTCAACTAGATACTCCTTTGGATGGACAAAATTTTGAAATTAAGGAAGAGATTTTATTCCAATGGAAAAAAGTAAATTATTCTCCTAACTTTTTATGGGAGTTGTCTTCTAGCCCTAACTTTACAAAAATTCTCCTAAAAGAAAAACTACAGTCTTATTCAGTATCTAAACAATTTACAGAGCAAGGAAAGTACTACTGGCGCGTAACGTTATTAAATGAAGATGAATCTACAGTTGTTACAAGTAAACCTAGTTTTTTTACAGTCAAAGAAATAGAACCACCAATCCCTGTTTTTCCTGCAATGAATCAGAGAGTAGATATGTCCAAAAAAGATTTCCTAGATCTAGAATGGAGAGCTAGTGACAAATTTACTAGTTTTCAGGTAGAGTTATATTCTAAAACAGGAAAGTTAATTGCAAAACAAAATACAAATAAAACTCGCTATCAATTTGATGATTTGTTTAAGTTAGATGAAGGGGAGTTTTATTGGGTTTTAGTTGGTTATTTAGATGATGGAAGAACTATTCCTGCCAAAGAAAGGAAGATTCGTTTTTTTATTTATCTTTCAGAAAAACCTTCTGCTCCAGAAATTAAAACTCCAAAGAAATTCTATCTAGAGGAGTGAAGTATGAAAAATAAAATTTTATTATTCCTCATAGCTTTCTTTAATTTTCATTCCTTATTTGCTTCTACAGGACTTATGTTAGAGTGGGAAGAAGTGAAAGGAGCCAGAGCTTATCATTTACAAATTCGAGACTCAAACCAAAAGATTGTATTTGATGAAAAAGTGGGTAAACCATTTTTTGAACTCAAAAATTTAGAGGAAGGAACTTATGAGCATAGGATAGGAGTTTATAACAAATTTGGAAAAATTGTTACTTATACAGAATGGGAATCTTTTAGTGTACTGAAAGTTTTACCTCCTGAAGTTATAGAACCTAAAGAGTTGGAATTGGAAGAAAGCACAGAGGTAAAAAAATTTTCTATTACAGGAAAAAACTTTAAAAAGAAAATGAAAGTTTCTCTTTTTCCTAGTCAGGGAAATAATTTTCCAATTCAAGAAAAAAAAATTATAAGTGAGTCTGAATTTCAAATTGCTTTGAATATGAAAGATTATCCAGTTGGAACGTATAACTTAGTTCTAGAAAACTCTCCAAATAAAAAGACAGAGATAAAAAATTTCTTAAAAGTTAAACCTAAAAAAGAACAAGTGGCAGAAACAATCGAACCACCCCCTACAAAAAAAGAACCAGAAAAATTTGAAGAGAAGCCAGAGTTTGAAGAACCCTATCCTTATTGGAAAGAAGCTTGGCAGTCTACTTACTTTCCTGGTCTTGGACAATGGAATAAAGGGCATAAATTCAAAGCAGTAGGATTTGGAATTTTACTAATGGGTGGGGTTGTATATTATTTTGGAACTGTGCGGGATTTTCAATCTGCACAAAAGAAATATGATGAAACTGTTTTGAGATCTGGACTTCTTTCTTCTACTTTACCTTCGTCTAGCCGACTTGGATTTTTAACCTTACTCGCAAACAACGAAAATGCGTTTCAAGTCGCAAATTATAAGGCTGATTTGACCAGACAAGCGATAATCGGAATTGGGGTAATATATACTTTAAATATCTTGGATGCTTTATTGTGGAAAAAAGACAATGTAAAGAAAGAAGAAGAAATTTCTCTTTTTCCTAAATTATTTTTTTATTCTTATAAAGACTTTTATTCTAATCAATTTTCTACTGAATACCAGTTTCATTGGAATTTTAGGTTTTAAATAATGATTACAAAACTTTTGTAGTATAAAAAATCTTACTTAGAAATATATAATTTAGATTCTTTTATCCGTTTTCGAATTTCTTTTCCTCGTTTTTTATTTACTTCTAAAACTTTTAATAAGAGTTCAATTTCCATTGTTGTAGTTTGAAACATTCTTCGAATGACTTTTTCTTTCATATCGTACCATTTGGCATTTGAAATTGTATAAATTTCTTTTGTTGTTGGGTTAGAAATTATTGCTTTCGTATACAGTCTACGATTTCGAACTGAACTCATTTGGGCTCGAACTTCAATTTCTGTTTCTAAAGGTACTGCTTTTTTATAGTAAATATGAAGACTATCTGTCATGACAAAATGTCCTATATGAAAACAAAGGACTCCTTGAGCTTCATCTAAAATAGAAGCCAACACACCTCCATGAGCATAGTTTGGTGCTCCCTCAAATTGTTTAGCAAGTTTTGTTTTAAAAACAACCTCTCCTTTTTCTGTATCAAAAGGAAAGTTTAAATGTAGACCATATTGATTTTCAATTCCACATCCATAACAATTTTCATGGTGCCAGTCTTGGCTAAATTGACTTGGTATATAGATTTTTTTTTCTTTCATAAAAACAATTTTTTATATGTAATTGAATCGTCAAACGGTAAGTTTAGAATCAGTGTATAGAATTCGTTTTTATGCAAGAAGAACTAGGACTAGATTACAGAAAAATGTAGTAACAACTTCAAGGGGTTTCAAAAATAAAATGAGAATTAAACCCTTGACTTTTTCTTTTTTTAAAAAATAAAATTATATCATGAAAAGACTTCCTTTGGGTGTTCAAACCTTTTCTAAAATCATTTTAGATAACCATTACTATGTAGATAAAACAGAATTTATTGCAAGACTTGCAAACATAGGAACATATTTCTTCTTAAGCCGACCCAGACGTTTTGGAAAAAGTTTATTTTTAGATACACTTTATGAAGCCTATAGAGGAAATGAAAGTTTATTCAAAGGTTTGTATTTAGAAAAAAATTGGGACTTTTCTAAAAAGCACCCAGTCATTAAAATTA
>CALDSP010000244.1 GCA_937924465.1 uncultured Leptospiraceae bacterium | reverse complement strand
TTTTTAACCCTTGACGAGTTCAAAGAAACTATTAAATAATTATGCCATTAAATACAGACGCAAAGAAAAACATCATCAAAAAAGTAATTTCAAATCAAGATTACAGAGATGAGGTTTTAGTGATAATTGATGAGATATTTTCAGACTACTGCATTAGCTTTTTCAAACAAATTGTTTATGCCAAGTACGAATGCAGTGGGAAAAAAAGCCAAATCAACTGGAAAAAGTTTCACCGTTCCCAAACGGTAAAATCCCCTCCATAATTAGAAGGAACCTATGACCGTTCTTCCCCGTCGTTGTTGTGTTTATCTTCACTTCTACGGTGCCAGATACTCATATACTAGGAGAATACCCCAACCTTGCTTGCCATAATAAAAGTTTTGAAAATCATTCTGACTTTGGTATAAAATGTCAACTGTCTAAAAAAAATCGTAACTTAAATTTTATCCAGCTTTGAGCCATTCTCAGAAATGCTTGAATTGATTCGGTAATTGCCCGACTCTAAAGGAGTTACTTTTACAATCGGATAACTGCAAAAAGTTAGTAGTCAGACTAAGAGATGACCGAACAGAGAAAATCGATTGACAATGGACCAACCGAGCCAGAGAATAAGGGCAATAGGGATTGGTCTACAGAATAATGATATAAAAATAGTAATGCTAGACAGAGTTTTGAGTGAGACGAATATTGAAGAAAGTAGTAAAGTAAAAATGTTCGACAAATTTATTGATGATTTAGGAAAACTAATTCAATGATTTTTTGATGACCAAAAGTAAAAGAGAACTTATTCTTGAATCTACAACGCTTTGGGATTTTCCAACTCAAAACTATGAAGACAAACACGGTAACAATAAATACAATGGAGTAACCTTCGCATTTGTAATTGAGAATTTGTTACAACGATACACAAAAGAAAATGGTTTAGTGGTTGACCCAATGTGTGGAAGTGGAACAACAATAGATGTTGCAAAAGAACTCAACAGAAAAGTTATGGGATACAATTTGAATGCTGTTGAACCGAATGCAAAAGAATAAAACGACAGACAGTAAAACTGCATACAACGGCAAGCAATCCCAAAATAAAAGAATTTAAAACTTTACTATTAAAAAATAATAAAATTTGAGTTTTTTTAAATAAGAATAAATTTTCTATGCTTGACAATAGTCTAACATTTATTATGAAAACAGTAAAAGTTTTAAAAGTTTATACAATCTTCATTCTCTTTTTTATAGCCACCCTCACAGATTGTCTGAAAGCAAAGCGAGCTCCTTATGATACTTCTTCTCCTACGGGACTCATTCGCAACCTTATTATACAAGCTTTAAATTTTCCTAACCGACCCCCTATTATCAAATCCTTTAAAGCTAGTACAACAAATGTTTCATTTGGTAAAACCTTTCAAATCAACTGGGAAGTTGAAGACCCAGATGGAGATGCCATCAAGTGTGACCTAGACTTAGAACCCGATGGAATAATAGATTACACTCTAGAAAACTGCAAAAACTCCAGCGCAGACTTTACAATTAAAAAAACAGGACTTTATTCTCCTACTCTTAGAGTCTCTGACCAAAAATACCAAATTCAAAGTCCAATTGAAAGCGAAAAACTAAGTATTCAACTAGCAGGAGAGTTGGATACTAGTTTTCAAAGTTATAGTCTTATCTCCCCTGGAATTGATGGTATAAGACAAATCAAAGTTAGACCAGATGGAAAAATTTTGGTACTAGGAAGATACAAACTTATCTTGCTGAAAGAAAACGGAGAGTTTGAAAGTGAGTTTCTTTTTACAAGCCCTGATATAAATTTATTTGCTTTATTTTTACAAAAAGACGAAAAGATTATAGTAGCTGGTTATTATGATGATTCTTCCGATTACTTCTTTTACATTGCTAGATTGAATTCTAATCTAACATGGGATCTAAGTTTTGGAACTTCAGGACAAATCCAACTCTTCAACGATAATTTTTCAAAAGAAATTTACGCTATTCAGGTAGATGAAAGTGAAAGAATTCTTTTAGTAGGACACTACAACTTTGAGTATGCGGTACTACGACTTTTGAGCAATGGAAATCTAGATACAAGTTTTGCAATAGGAGGAATGAAAACATTTACCGGAGATACTGACAATAACAATCTTTATAGAATTTCCCTGCTTGCAGATGGAAAACTTTTAGTGACTGGAGAGGCAGCGGACAGCAGTGATAATGGACGTTTTGTAGTGGCCCGGTTAAACACAAACGGAAGTTTAGACACAGGTTTTGGTGTAGGAGGAATTGGAAGATATGAATTTTCAGTTTCTGCAGGAGGAGGAATCCATACTCTCCAAAGAGATGGAAAAATTCTATTGTGTGGAGTTAGTGATAACGGTTCATCGAATGATGCTTTCAGTTTAGTTCGTTTCCATGAGAATGGAGCCATTGATTCTAGTTTTGGAAATGGAGGTTTAGTAACTACACAAGTAAATCCATCCAACAATGCTAGTGCCTACTCTGTGTTTGTACAAGAAGATGGAAAAATTCTTGCCAGTGGAGAGACAAACAACGGTGCTAATATTCCCCTTGTCATTCGTTTTCATGAAAATGGAGCAATAGACACAAGCTTTGGAGTAGGGGGAAAGTACGTTCACAGTAGCATTGGCAATTCAAAAGCAGGAACTCTGGATAATCAAGGTAGGTTGCTTATTCCTGCTAAAGACAACGGAGATCCTACTGTCATACGAATTCAGTGAAAAAGTTTTACTATAAAATTACTGTTTTATTTTCATTTATAAAGACTCTATCTTCCAGAAGAAGACGAATGGTTTCAGAAAGAACTCTCACTTCAACATCTCTTCCAGAACTTTTTAAGTCTTCTTCTGTGTAGGAGTGATCTACCGAAATAATTCCTTGGGCTATAATGGGCCCCTCATCTAAGTGAGCAGTAACAAAATGAGAAGTGGCACCAATAATTTTAACTCCTCTATCAAAGGCTTGTTTGTAAGGTTTGGCTCCAACAAAAGCAGGAAGAAAAGAATGGTGAATGTTTACAATTTTTGACTCGTATTTTTTTGTAAATTCTTCCGAAAGAATTCGCATGTACTTAGCAAGAATAATATAATCAAACTCACCTTTTGAAGCAATAATTTGACTAATTTCTTTTTCCATGTCTTCCCTAGTTTTGTTTTCATGAGATACAAAATAATAAGAATAGCCAAACATTTCTGAAAACTTACGCAAGACTTCATGGTTAGAAATAATTCCTTGTATACTAGCATTCCAATCTTTATGAAAACATCTAACCAGTATATCACTTAAACAATGATGCTCCTTAGTAACTAAAACCCATAATTTTTTTTCTTTCTTAGGTAAGAGTTCGATTTTTGTTGAAGTTTTAAAAAAATTTTTGATTTCTTTTTCTAGTTGATTTATATCTCCATCTAAAATAAATTCAGTTCTCATAAAAAACTTTCGTGTATATTCATCTACAAACTCTTCATTTTCTAGAATGTTCGAACCATGAGCAAGCAAGATTTTCATTGTATCAAAGATAAGTCCTTTTCGATCATCACATACAATTCTAAGAATATAATGTTGCATAATATTTTAAATTTTGTTTTTGAATAAGAGAAAAAAAATCCAAGTTAAACTAAAAAACCAAAACATCCAGACAATTAAATTTCCATATTTCACATAAAAAGTAGGATCTTTTCGCATAACGTCAATTCTTGCAGAATATACTTCTTCTGTTTCAATTCCAGTGTAAATTTCATTTAGTACCTCTCCTAAGTGATTTATATAAACAGAAGTTCCTGACAGAGTAGAACGCACCATCCAACGACGCGACTCAATAGAACGAATTTTGGCTAATTCTAAGTGTTGGAATGTTTCAATAGATTTGCCATACCACTTATCATTAGTAATGTTTACAATAAAATCGGGATTTCCATTTTTATAAAATTTTCTTACAAACTCGGGAAGAATGACTTCATAACAAATCAAAGGAAGAAATTTTCCTACCTCTTCTAAATTAGTTTCTCTTTCTTTATAATATTCTCGAAAACTTTTCATATTCATAAAACTAGAATCCATCCAACGTAAATGAGACTTGTTCCATTCCCCTAATTCTTCTTTGGATTTATAATAACCAAGTAAGTTTTGTTGTTTGCCTTCTAGAAATTGTCCTACTTGAGGAATTAGATCATACAAAATAGGAAAAGTCTCTCCCAAAGGTAAATACTCTCCAAAGGCAAGAAGATAAGATTTTTGATAAGAATCTCTTCGATTTCCATTCGGATCAAAAACTACAGAACTATTGTAAAATCTTTGGCTTTTTCTAGAAGGCTTTCCATCTATGAAAGTCGCATCTATTTCGTTGAAATAAACATTGGTTTTATACTTTATTGCTAGTAAATACATGAGGGCTTCAAATCTTTCATAATAAGAACGATTGAATAAATTAGTTGCCTCTGTGTTATTGGTAGAAAAGAAAGGCACGGCAGACTCTGGAAGTACAATGAGATTAGGCTTTTTGTCGTTTGCTCCTTTTTTAGCAAGTTCTTCAATTTTTTCCATTAGTGTTTCAATGGATTCTTTAAACCTTCCATCTCGAAATTCCAAAGGAGAGTTGGGTTGAATCATAATAACTTGAAGGCTAAAATCGGGAGTTTGAGAACTCCATTTATAATATAACCAAATCCCATTTATAAAAGCAGCTATGACCAATAAACTAGGTAGTATACTAAACTCTAAAAATTTTTTTCTTATAAATAAATTTTTTCTGTATAAAAGAAAATTAGGAATTACTCTATACATCCAATAAGAAAAAATAACTACTAAAATACTAAGTCCATAAATTCCTACATATTCTACATTTTGAATTAAATATTTATTTCCAGAGAGTAAGTTTCCTAAGTAATAAGGAAAAAGTTGAAATGTAAAAAACTCAGCACTTACAATACTCAATCCCAAAATGATAAATAAATATTTTTTTACTTTTTTTCTTAAGTAAGTAAACAATAAAATAAATATTGGATATCTAAGGTTAGTTCCAATACTATACAAAAGAAAAAAGAAAATTGCAAAAACAAAAGGAAATCCTCCAAAAACTCTCAGCAAGTGTACAATCCAATAATAGGAAATGAGAGT
>CALDSP010000243.1 GCA_937924465.1 uncultured Leptospiraceae bacterium | reverse complement strand
GAATTCCTTGTATTTTTGCACCTTTTATATTTATGTTGTAAACGAAAAAATCAATTTTTTGAGAAGATTCTTCAAACCATCTTTGATAAATTCCCAAAACGTAATCAGTTAATACTGGTTTACTTTCGTTGGATTCTACCCATTTTATTTTTCTTTTTCTACAAATAGCAATATTGATTTTTTCTAGACTTGTCTTTCGATTGATTAAACCCAGCCATTTTTCATTATGATGAGTTCCAGTAGAATGAATTTCCCATCCTACATAAGCTAAATCTTGTCCTAATAAATAAATTTCTTTGCATCCTAAAACTCTAAGCACATCAAAAGCACTTGTAGCTACACTTCCTCCCGATTGAACATCTCCAATTTCACCAAGATAAGTTTCCGCAATCTCTGAACCAGCAGTAGTTTCGCGAATTGGCTCACCTGCTGCATTAAATAAATACTTAGCCGTAATAGAGTGAACAACAGAACAGAATTTTAAGTTTCTAAGTAACAAAGGAGAAGTTACCATATCCGCAAAGAGTGGAATTTGAGAAACATCTTCCCCCATAAAATGAAAATAAGAATTTGTTTGAGCGTCAAGCGTCATTACTGCGTCAGGAATAATTCCAAATTTCAAAAGAACTTTTAAAGAAGTATCACAAGAAAATATAAAAACCTTATCTCGAACTGTTTTAAGCCATTCACATTGTTTTCTTAAACTAGGACCAGCTGAAACTAAAACAGAAGGAATTCCTTCCAGAATTTTACCTATCTCACTTAGTTTATAGCGCGGGGTTTGTGGAAGATTAAAATTTAAAGTGTTTATAATAGTGTTTCGAATCCAAACTCTTTCAAATTCAAACTTTGTAAGGAGATCACTCATTTTAGAGTTTATAATTTGATTAATTTTTTCTTCTACTTGTAAATAAAAATTTTTTTCTAAATTTAAACTAGAGGGATTTTTGATTAGTTTTACTCCAGTGAGTTTTTCAATTGGTAGGGATTCTAGATAATTCCAAAGCAATTCCAAACTTGACTCTCCACAGAACAAGTGCCTTCCTGCGGTTTGTAAAATTTCTTGAAAAATCTCAAATCCTACATAAGCTAAATCATAAATGGAATCAATGAGTAAAAAAATTTGTCCTGCACGCAGTTGCTTTTGAATTTCCAAAGCTAAATGTGGGTTTCCAAGCCCCAAAAGAATGACCAAATCATTTTCTGAAAAATTTTTTTCTACTAAAAACCTTTCTGCCTGTTTTTTGGGAGATACTACACTTGCGAGAGGTCTGTCTTGAAAAATAAAATAAAACTCTTTACTTGCTTTTGCCTCTTGGATTTGCAAGTCTTTGGGTTCTTCTCCTTGAAAGTAGAATCGCAGATAAGGTTTACGAATTTCTAAATTTTTCAAGGATTCTGGAATTTTTTTTAGTGACATAATTTCCTTTTTTTCTAAGCTATCTTAAAGAGACATAATTTTTTTGTAGTTGTTACTACAAAATAGGTTCTAGATGTGATTCTCAATTTTTGATCATATCCTAAAAAGTCAATTTTTGTAATAAAGAGGTCTACTATGAGCCAGCTTAAACTAGAAAAACAATTTTTCAACAAAAAGCATTTGAAAGTCGTAAAACTTTCTTTTTATAATAAAAAATTTTTTGATATTGCTTTGGTAAAATTTACTGAAGGGTACCTTTTATGTTCTTAAAATCCCTGAATATCATTGGTTTTAAAACCTTTGCGGATGAAACTGAAATTCAATTTGACCCCGGATTCACTGCTGTAGTTGGACCAAATGGTTCTGGAAAATCAAATATTGTAGATGCTATAAAATGGGTGCTTGGAGAAAAATCCGCAAAAAATATGCGTGGGGACAAAATGGAAGATGTAATATTTCATGGTTCCGAAGGAAGAGAGCCTGCCGGTTTTGCAGAGGTTTCCATACTACTTGATAACTCAAAAAAAATCTTTCACATTGATTTTCCCACAGTGAAAATTACCCGTAGAATTTATCCCGACTTAACAAATGAATACTTTATTAATAACTCCCGCGCATTACGTAGAGATGTGGAAAAACTTTTACTAGATACAGGAGTTGGAAAAGTAAGTTATTCTATCATGGAACAAGGGCGAGTGGAGGCAATTTTAAATTCTAAGCCAGAAGATAGACGCTCTATTTTTGATGAGGCTGCAGGAATTAGTCGTTACAAATTGGATAAATTAGAAACAGAAAGAAAACTAGAGCAAACTAAACAAAACCTTCTGCGCATAAACGATATTATGACTACTATGCAAAGAGAATTAGAAGTCAAAGAAAAGCAAGCTGAAAAAGCTAAGACTTATTTTCATTTAAAAAATGAGCTTTCGGAAGTGGATAAAAATTTACGATACTTAAAATTAAAAGCCTTGAAGTCTAAACAAAAAAAATTTGAATCTGAACTAAATGAAGTAAAAGCTAAAAATGATTTAATTATTTCTAAAATGAGTGATGATGCCAAACGTATTGAAGAGTTAGAAAGAGAACGTTTAAACCAAGAGGAAAAGATTGCAAAAATTGATAAGCAACTTTTTGACTTTCTATCACAAAAAGAGTTACTTCGTGAGAAAATTGAAAACAATAAAAAACTTATTCTTGATTATGAAATTCGTATTGAAGAACAAAGTCAGCAACTCAATGCAGAAACAAATAAATTGTCAGAGATAGAATCTAATATTCAAGGGATTGAAGACTCTATTTCTCATGCAAAAGAAAACATTCAACTTACACAAAATGTAATTTTTTCTCTTCTCAATAAAAGAGAAGAACTAGAAAAAGAACTTGAAAACTTATTTACTGAAATTTCTAATTGTGAACTAGAAATTATTCAAAATGACAAACTCCACAATGAACTTAGAGAGCAAGTGAAGGATTTAATTGTCTCTATCATCAATCAAATTGAGACAAAAAAATTAGAGTCTGAGCATTCAGAAATTAAAAGAAATGAACTCAAAGCCTATTTACTCCAAAGTTTAGATGAATTTATTGAAATTACTGAAAATATTGGCTTTGAAGTGAACGACATAAATGCTTTTTACTCCAAAATCCAATCTCTAAATTTGAGAGAGTTTCGTGAACGTTTAAAAGAGTTTTTAGAAATGGAAGATGTATTTAGAGATATTTTGTTTGATAAAGAGGGAATGCTTGCTCAAAAACAAAATTTAGATCAGAGAATTGAAGATTTAATTCTAAAAAATCTTTTAAACGT
>CALDSP010000242.1 GCA_937924465.1 uncultured Leptospiraceae bacterium | reverse complement strand
CATATGATATTTATAAATCATGTAAATGAACTAGATTTCCCTTTTGACTGTTGTGTTATCAACAAACCTTACTTAGCAAATCAAGTCATTAAAGCGAGTATTTTTGCTTATTGGTGGATGAAAGCAATGGGCTCTCAAGTATTTGATACATCTCATCAAAGAACGATTGCAACTTCTGTGCATAATCTAGTAAAAGGCTTAAAAGATTATAGTTATATTGTGTATCCTGAAGGACACAATTCTTACAGTGAAGAAATCAAACCTCTCAAAAAAGGGATGATCAAAGTTGCATTTGATAATAAAATTCCCATTTATGTAATTGTAAAATCGGGAGTGCAATCCTTACAAATTAAGCCTAAAGGGAACACGATTGGTTACCGTGCTTGTGGATTATTTCATCCAGAAAATTACTCTTCTTGGGAAGAACTTCGGAATGCTATTTATGATAGTATGATTTCTGAGAAAAAAATTTTAGATAAAGAAATTTTAGGAAACTAAAATACAATTTAATTTGTTTTTGTTATAAATTTCGTGAACGACACTTAAGTATTTCAATCTACTTGAGATAATTTTTTAATAAATTAAATAGTTCTTCAAAAAACTTTATTCTAGTTTGTTTTCTTTGCAAGTTTTATAAAGATTTTATTTAAGATTGCAATTTCTCTAGCTTAAGAGTAAGTTTATTTTACATATCTTGTTTTTTTAAAAGTTTTTTTCTTTGGAAACTGCCTAATTTTTTGTTTTGTAGAATTTAAAATTTCTTCTTGTAAATCTTCAAGAAAATGCATAAAATCTTCTAACTCCTCTTGAGAAGGTATGTATCCAAAACTTTTAGATTTTTCTTTTTTTTTAGGATTTCCCATTTTTTTCCTCCAATATATAAGAGTATAAAAAAGCTAGACAAAGTAAAAAAAGTTCGTTTAAAAATCATTTTTTTAGAAAAAAATTCAATCCTCATTAGAAAATTTGTATTTTTATAAAAATGAGATTTCAAATTTGAAAAAATTTTATTTTTAATAAAAAAAGAAGATCTGTTTTTTCCCTTGTATTAAAATCTCCCTTTATTTTTGTCTTGCTCTCATTTTACAAAAAATAAAATTAGAAAGCATGAGCCTAAATGAAGAAGAGAATTTAGAGCTAAAGCCTCCCAGAATGAACCTTTTTTCTGTAAATAAATTAGAATATGCAAAAGGAGAAAGACCTAAAGTAGATTGTATTTTATGCGCCGTAAGAGATAAAAATCCTCTTGTAGACAATCTCCAAATTTTTGAATCAGATCTAACTATTGTTTCTGTAAACTTATATCCTTATAATCCGGGGCATTTAATTATTTTTCCCAAAAGACATGTTACAAACATTACAGAACTTACAGACGAAGAAGCTCTTGAAATTCACAAATTCACAGCGAAAGCAGTCCAAATCATTAGTAAAGCATGGGGAGCACAGGGTTTCAACGTTGGGTACAATCTTGGAAGAAACAGTGGTGGCTCCATTGCCCATGTTCATCAACATGTAGTGCCAAGATTTCCCAATGAGGTTGGATTTTTAGATGTTTTCAGTAACACTCGAATTGTAGTTTATGAACCCTATAAAATGAAAAAGGAATTGGCTCAACTTTGGTCGTCTACGGATACTTAAATGAAAATGTCACGTAACGTTTTGATCTTTTTCGTTCTAAATTTTAGCTTATTTCCTGAAATGATTCGAGATCAAATTTGGCAATGGAAGGGAGTAAATATTTATTGGTTTTACGATACAATAGATCCAGAAAAAAGAGGGATTGAATTCCAAGCTACAAGAAAAAATATTACTTCTCAAACTTTTTATTTAGCTTATGAAACTCTACTACAAAAAGGAGAGTACAAGGTAGATAGAAAAAATTTTTTTTATACTATTTCACAATCAGCAGGAGAAAGTGGAGGAACTTTATTTTTGAGAATTTACTATCCTCATAAAAAAAAGCTAAATGTTTTAGTATTGGAAACAACGGGTTACGCAGAATTTAAATTTGTAGATTTTGATTTTTCGGGTAACGAAGAAATTTTTACACAAAATACTGAATTTTATGGAATTTCTTTTCAAACCAAAAACGAAAAGGCATGCATTCAACTTCCTCCTGTTTATGTATCTGGACTCAATCCGGATTACATTTTTCCTAGGTATTATAAAATTGCCGATTCAGAGACAAGGGGAATTTTTAAACTCATAGAAGTTACATTCACTCCTCAAGCAGAATATTCCTTAAAGCCATATTTTCAAAAAATTGAAAGATTTTTACAAAATCATAAAAATTCTGTAATCTCCGATCCTTATATGATTCCTGTAATATTTCAGTATTATAATTATATGAAAAAATTAGGAAATGAAAAGGAAGCTCTCTTAAAATTAAAAAACTCAAGAATTCGTTTTGAAAGCACATGCAATTCAAAGAAAAAAACTAAAACTTATTTAGAGTTGTTAGTGTTAGAATATTTTAAACAAAATCAATAATCAAAAAAATTAAGTTACTACCTATGGCAGGCAAGATTACACATTTAGAAGTTTTAACCCAAACAATACAACACTTATCCCATGGAGATTCTGAACAAAGGAAAATTGCTGAATTGCTTTACAATCCTTATTATAGAAAATATGCAAACGTGGGAACAATTGCTCCAGATATTTTTTATTATTATCATTTTTTGTCTCCTATTCGTACAACGAAGGCACAATATTGGGGGGATCTTCATCACCATGAAAATGTTACTGAATTAGTTTTAAACTTTTTAGACTTATGCAAAGAAGTAGAAGAAGATACGTTACGTGACAAATTTTTAGCTTTTACTTTTGGTTATATATGCCATTGTGCTGTAGATGTAGTCACTCATCCTTATATTTTTTATATCTCTGGAGATTATTACAACAAAGATCCAAAAATATCATCCCTTGCTCAAATGAATCACTTAAAAGTTGAGTTTGCCCTAGATTCTTATTTGCTTTATCAAAGATGGGGTCTTACTCCTAAAAATTATGATTTCGTACAATATGTAGATATATCAAAAAAAAAGTCCAATTCTAGAAAAATGGATCCAATGATTTGGACACTTTGGCAATCCGCCTTAGAGCTTACTTTTCCAAATGCATTTCACAAACACTATATTGGTTCAACCAGAAAAATTATTCCGGGAGATGTAATCAATGAATCTTACTATGGATTTTTAGATTTCAATAGACTGTTAGACTCTCGAAGTAATTTTATGAGAGCCGTTTTAAAAGTAATTGATTTCGTAACCCTAAAAAAATGGAACTCTTCTGTGCTTATGCTTCCAATGGCAGATAAAATTGACAAAAGAATTATGAATGATGAAAAACGTCTCTGGAATTATCCTGCCGAACCTAAAAAAACTAGCAATGAATCTTTCATAGAACTCATTCATAGATCATGTTCTGCCGCAAAAGAAACAATCACAATTGGCTGGAAGTATTTTCATGGAGAAATCAAAAAAGATAAAATTTTAGATACTTATTCTGGTTATAATCTAGACACAGGCCTGCGTCATAAAAGCATTGAAAAAATGAGGAAATTTGCTCCACTAGAGGGATAAAAACTTGAGTTTTGTTTTTCAATTGTATTTAGCAAGTTTAGATAAATTCAATCCAAATTGGAAAATAGGACGATTTGTTTTTTTACTCTTTTTCATAGTTTGCTTGAATATTTTGGCTTTAGTTGCCACTCCCAGAGATTGGGAGATAATTCAACAAGCCTCTGCTTATCAAATTCCTTCTATTTTATATGGGATGGACCCAGACAAAGATAATGAATTTGTTCCTATTGCTGAATTTTATCAGTTTTCTAAGCAAGTTTTAAGTTTAAAAGAAAATGAAAAAGATTATTCTGAAAGTAATGTAGTAAAAGCCTTTCTTTCTGCAGAAGATAACGATTTTTATTCTCATTTTGGTTTAGATGTTCGCGGAATTCTTAGAGCTATGGCAGTAAATCTTATGGCTGGGAAAATTAAAGAAGGAGCCTCAACTATCACCCAACAAGTAGCTAGACTTAAGTTTTTGAGTATTGATCGTTCCTTTATTCGAAAAGCTAGAGAAGCTTGGCTTGCCATTTTGTTAGAGTTTCAATATACTAAACAAGAAATTTTAGAAATGTATTTAAACGAAATTCCTTTAGGACATGGAACTTTAGGAGTAGGAGCAGCTTCACAGTTTTATTTTCGAAAAAATTGGAAAAAACTTAAGTGGGGAGAGGCAGCACTTTTAGCAAGTCTTACAACTAGACCAAAAGAATTTAGTCCTTTGGTCAATCCTAACATATCTTCCAGTAAGGTGAGAATTGTTTTTATGAAACTCATTGAAAATGGAGTTTTAGATGTAGCCAAAGCGGAACAAGAATATAAAGATTTTTTTGATTACTATCAAAATTTAAATCGTTCTCCAAATGAATCAGCCTATTCAGACAGATTAAACCGCTTTCCTTATTTTACTGAATACGTTAGGCGACAGTTAGTAAAAAAATTTTCTAGTGAAGAAATTTATAACAACGGATTAAAGGTGTATTCTACTTTAAATATTCATCACCAAGTAGCCGCTGAAGAAGTCTTAAAATTAGCTTTACAAGAACAGACAAAAATTTCAAATCAAAGAAAATTTACAAATCTAGATTACTTTGATGATGCCTATGGCTCT
>CALDSP010000241.1 GCA_937924465.1 uncultured Leptospiraceae bacterium | reverse complement strand
TACTTTTTTATTTTTACTTTTGTAATATGAATATACTCATAACAAATGATGATGGAATTTCTAGTGCTGGAATTCTTTCTCTTGAAAAGATTTTCAAACAAAAGTACAATACTTTTTTAATTGCTCCTTTAAAAGAACGTTCTGCAACTTCTCAAGCTCTTTCTATTTTTAATCGAATGCGAGTTGAAAAAGTAAATCATGATCACTATATTGTAGATGGCTATCCTGTAGATTGTGTAAATATTGGACTTCATGGAAAAATTTTTCCAAATATTGACATTGTAATTTCTGGAATTAATCGAGGAGTGAACATGGGTCATGATGTTCACTATTCAGGAACTGTAGGGGCAGCAAGGCACGCTGCTATTCATGGAAGATTAGCCTTTGCGGTGAGCTCTGGAAATCTAAAACACGGTTATAGTTATGAAAGAGAAGCAAGTTTCATCTTTAAGCTAATTGATGAATATTTGGATTTTTTTAAAACAGGAATTGTATATAACATCAACATTCCTTTAGAATTTAGTGAAAACATTCAAGAAATACAAATTACAAAATTAGGAATTCGTACTTACCAAGATGAATACAAGGTTGTGAACATTTACGAAAATATTTATGAGTTTTTTTTAGGTGGCTCTCACTTAGGTTCTATCCCTACTCAAAATTCAGATTTCTTTGCTTTTCAAAACGGGAAAGTAACTCTCACCCCCATTTCTCTAGATACTACTGATTGGAAAGAATTTTCTGAATTGCAAGAAAAATGGAAGAAGACAACTTAGACAGCTCTTTAAAAAAAATTAAAAATTGCTTGACATTCAAAGATGAGAAAAAAAATTGACAATGAAGCGAGTGTGGTGGAATTGGTAGACACGCCAGATTTAGGTTCTGGTACCGAAAGGTGTGGGGGTTCAAGTCCCTCCACTCGCAAATTTTTTTTATTTTGCTTGCTCAATTCTTCAATTTGTCGATATTCTTCCCAAGAAATCTCTTTTTAAAGGAATTTGTATGACTGATGGTTCACTCTCCCAAGAAGAAATAGATGCTTTGCTTAGTGGTGCTTCTCCAGGGTTTGGAATTGGGGAGACTGAAACTCCTCAAGCAGGAACTACTCCCGACATAAGTGCTCCGGGAGATGGAGGAGTTGAGATTGCAGGTCCTAGTTCAGATGTCATTGCTGCTGCCTTAGGTCCAGGATTTGCCGCCACTCCACCTCCTAAAGCTCCTTCTACTCCGAAACCTACTATAATTGGTGCTCCCGGAATGGGAAGTTCTTCTAACCTAAACCTTTTAATGGATGTTACACTTTCTCTTACAGTGGAACTAGGAAGAACAAATAAACTCATTAAAGATGTTTTACAACTTTCAGAAGGAGCAGTTGTAGAGTTAGACAAAGCTGTCAACGAAGATTTAGATTTGCTTGCGAATGGAAAGTTGATTGGTCGGGGAAAAATTGTAGTAATTGATGATTATTATGGAGTTCTAGTTACCCATATTGTTGATCCAATGGAAAGACTCATGATGATTTCTTAGTTTCATTTTCAGTAAGAGGGAATTAACAACCACACTTACAGAGCTCAAAGACATAGCTAGTGCTGCTATCATGGGATTTAAGTATCCCAGAGCAGCTAATGGAATGCAAAGGGTATTATAAAAAAAAGCATACCACAAGTTTTGTTTAATTTTATTTATAATTTCTCTTCCAATTTGGATTGATTTCGGAATTAAAAGTAAATTTTCTTTTGTAATTGTTATATCGGAGGCTTCTTTCGCAATTTCTGTTCCAGTACTAAAGCTAAAACTAATGTCTGCATTTACTAGAGCATGAACATCATTGATTCCATCTCCAACCATTCCCACTTTGTTTGTTTTAGATTTGTGTTTTTCTATTTCTTTTTGTTTTTCTTCTGGCGAGAGTTTTCCTAAACCTACTTGAATTCCTAAATCTTTTGCGACTTGTGTTACTATTTCTTGTTTGTCTCCAGAAAGAATTTTAGACTCAATATGCATTTCTTTTAGGATTTCGATGGTTGTCTTGGCTTCTGGTTTTAATTCATTCGTAAAATAAAAGACATTTAAAATTTGATTTCCTTTTAGAAAAAAAGAGGTAGCGTAATTAGAATTGAAATTAGAATGAAAAATCCCTTTTTCTAAAAGGTAGTTTTCAGAAACTAAAGCATATTCTTCATTTTCAAACTTGCCTTTAATTCCAATTCCAGAAAGAATTTGAAGATTTTCTAAATTTAAATTGTTCTCTATATTATAATGATTTCGAATTGCCAAAGAAAAAGGATGGAAACTAGAACTTGTTAAGGCTATTAAAATTTGTTTTTCCTTTAAAGTTAAATTTGGGTTGCTTTCGTAAACAATAGAAGGTTTATTTTTTGTGAGAGTACCTGTTTTATCCCAAAACAAAACTTTTAGTTTTTCTAGATTTTCTAAAGTTTCTGAATTTTTAAATAAAATACCATTTCTTAAAGCCAAACTATTTCCAACAAGCAAAGCAGTTGGAGTAGCCAGTCCCAAAGCACAGGGACAAGAAATTACTAATACTGAAATAGCAGAAAGAATTGCTTGAATCCAATCTCCTGTAATAAATCCCCATGCACATAACGTAATAAAACTTAAACTTAAAACAGTGGGAACAAATATACTAGAAACCTTATCCACCAAAATTTGAATTTTGGGTTTAGAGTTTAAAACTTGTTGAAGTAAATAAAAACTTTTTTCTAACTTGGAAGTTGTGCTTATTACTTCTAAAATAAGAACTCCATCTAAACATAAACTTCCGGCAAGTACAAAGTCTCCTTCTTTTTTTAAAATGGGCAAAGACTCTCCCGTAAAGATAGAATCTTCTATATGTGATTGTCCTTCTAAGATTTTTGAATCAAATGGAATTTTTTCTCCTGCTAAAACTTTTATTTTTTCTCCAATTTTAACTTCTTGTATTGGAACAATCATCCAAGAATTATTTTGAAATATACGAGCTTCATTGGGAAGAGAATGAAGTAAGTTTTGAAATAAGTCGGTAGTTTTATTTTTTGCTTTTTTTTCGAAATATTTTCCAAGTCCAACAAAAGTGAGAATGGCTGCTGTGGACTCAAAATATAAATCAGAGTAATTGCCTAAAATTAATTGAACTAAACTCAATAAAAAAGCAGAAATGGAGCCTAAACTTACTAAAACATCCATATTTGTGGACTTATCTAAAATTGTGTAAAAAGCACTCTTAAAAAAATTTTTTCCAATTAAAAACATTACTAAAAGAGTTAGTATAATTTCAATAACTGGTGGAATATGAAAATGAATTTGAAAAAACATTAAAAACATTGGTATAAATAAAATAAAAGTACAAATCAAACTTATCCAAAGAGATACATGAGAAAATTCTTCTTTTTGTGCTTTTTCTTGAACTAAGGTATAACCCATTTCACGTAACGTATTAGAAATTTCTTCTAAAATAGTTTTTTCATCGAATTCAATGATAGCAGATTCTGTAGCAAAACTTACCTTAGCTTTAACTCCGTTGATTTTATTGATTTTTTTTTCAATTCTACGAGCACAGGCATCACAAGTCA
>CALDSP010000240.1 GCA_937924465.1 uncultured Leptospiraceae bacterium | reverse complement strand
AAGAACTAAAATTAAAATGGAATCTCCTCCCAAAAGAAGACCTGAAATAAAAGGTAAAAATCCAAACTTGACATTGCTAATTTGTATAAGGGAAACTAAGATAGGTAAACCAGTCACAATTAAAACAGGAAATGCTCTTTTATTTTTTTTATAAATTTGATATAAGATTACAAACAATTGCAGAAATAGAGCAAACAACAGAAATGGTATATGGTACAAATAATTAGAATTTTCAATTTCATGAACATCATCTATAAACCAAAAAAGTACATGAAAGATTAGTCCAAAAAAAGTAATGAAATAAAGCAAGTAATTTTTTCGAGAGATTTTTAAAAGTTTAAAAAGAAATTGAGTAAAAGAAGGAACTATAAGAGTAAATAACAAAAATTCTATTTTTTTTAAAACTATGGTATTTAACTCTAGTTCATACTTTAATTCTAACTTTGTAGCATAATATCCGCTGATTATAAAAAGAAAAATACTAAAAAATAAATACTCTAATTCTTTTTTTCGACTAATATGCAAAATTAAAAACAAAATAGCAGTAGAGATAAACAAAATTACTTTACCAAAATTATAATACTTATAAGAAATTGCTTTTCTCTTTATTATAAGATAAGGAGAAATTTCTAATATTCCACCTGCAATTCCACCTCCACTAATAGAATTGGTTCCTTTGTGAACTTGGACTTCTAAAATATTCTTTGCGTTATACGTCAGATTTTTAGGTAAATATAGTACAACGGGTTCATCATAAAAAAACGCTATACGAGATTCTCTTTCTTGTGTACTACCAATTAAATTTTGATTCCAATAAATTCTATAACGATTATCAATAAATCCTAAGCTAAGTCCAAGTTCTAAATTTTGTAAATCATTTGGGAGATGAATCTCTATACAATAATTTAAATATTCTACATTTTTCCAATCTTTGAGTAAATTAATTCCTTGGGGTATTTGAACTTTTTGACTGTGAGAGAAACATTTTCCCTTGGGTTCTACAAAGCTAGGAAGTTTTTCTAAAAAAGCGTTTCCATTAAAAAAGATAGATTGAGTAAAAATCTCTTTTGAAAAAAGGAGAAAACAAATAATTAAATATAAAAATTTCTTTCTAAAATAAATAAGAAATAAAAGATTCATTATTTGTTTTGGCTCCTAGTGAGACACTTCAGAGAAGCAATAAATTTTTGTAAAAGATTTTTATAAATCCACTTAAAAAAAGCTAGTCTTGAATTACAGCCATAGCATATTCTGAAATAGCTTCTCGTCTCTGTTCTGCATAGTCTTTATGAAACCAAAGAAGTTGCACTCTGTCAGACTCTTTTTTATTTTTTAATACAATACGGGTCATGCATTCTTCTACTGCAAATTTCATAGCTTCTTTGGAAGTTTCTCCAAGACCTTTATTTCTTTTTTTGCGAGTCATTTCTCCACCTTCTTTTTTGAGACGCTCAATAAGTTTTTCATAGTCTTTATCATCTATGCAAAAAATTGTTTCCTTTTTTCCATCTTTCCACTTAACGTCCACTTCATAAAGAGGGGCTGCTGAAATATGAATAAAACCTAAATCAAAAAGTTCTGGCCAATATTCATAAAAGAAAGAAAGCATTAAACTTCGAATAGCATACCCATCAAAATCAGCATCTGTAATGATACTTACTTTTTCATAGTTGAGCTGATCAATAGAGGTGACTTTTCCATCCAAGGGCAATCCAATAATTGCTACAATGTTTTTGAGTTCTTCATTCGCTATAGCTTTTGCTAAACTCATTCCTTTACAATTCATGGGTTTACCACGCAGTGGAAAAAGTCCATGAAGTTTTGGGTTACGAGCAGGTCTAAGCCCTGCAATAGCAGAATCTCCCTCTGCAATAAAAAGCACTCTTCCAGGATCTCCGGGTTTTCCAGTGGGAGGCATAAGTTTGGGAATATTGTTTTTGGATGCTTTCCGTAAACCTTTTTGAGCCTCTTCTAACTCCTTAAGTTGAGTACGTTTTTCCATTTGCATTTTGACTTCTTCTAAAAGTCCTGTTTTTTTAAGCATTTTATCCAAGTGCTTATCGACTGCATTTCGCATGTCTTCATTTAAGTCGTTAATCAAATAAGACTTATCTTGTGATTTGAAGCGTGGATTTAATACCCGCAAGTTTACATACATATGAAAGCAGTTGCGTACGTCGTTTCTTGTACATTGAGTTCCTAATTTTTTTTCAAGAGAAGTAATTTGAGATTTTTTTCTTACTTCATCACAAATTCGATTTTCTAAATATTCAATAGCAGAACCACCTTGGACGGCAAAATTAGAGTTTACCCAAGTGAGAGTTTTATTTTGTCCAATCACTATATAAGTTTCCATGTTAATTTGAGAAGCAGAGTTAGGATCGGAATATTCCATTTTATAATAGGTGAGTCCAGAGTTAGCAAAAATTTCCTCCATTCCCTTTTTAAATTTATACTTCTCTGTTTTGCTTTTATGATGAAACTGAACCTCTAAACCGGGATTTGTCATTGCAATATCTTGCAAATACTGACGCATTAAATCAACGTTGAAACTTACATCTAAATTATTAAAATAAGCAGGATCTAATTCAAACTCAACCTTAGTGCCATGCTTTTCTACTCCTTCTTTAATAACATGAATCATAAAACCTTTTTCCATAGCGGGACGTAGAGTTTGAATTTGCTGCTCAGTTAAATGAGGGCATCCATGAAAGGTTCCATGTTCATCAAAGTAAAGAGTGATTTTTTCTAAAATTTCTTTAGGGAATTTAAAAGAGCGTAAGATTTTTTTTACATCTTCTGTAATTGTAAAAGTTTTTTTATAAAGTCTTCCTTGGTTAATAGTTTCTACACGAAAGAATTTAGAAACCATTCGTACTAGGGAAATCCCAACCCCATTTTGTCCAGCTACATGATCTTCTTTGACCTTATCATCAAAGTTTTCTCCATACATTAAATGAAGATATACACCTTCTGCATTTTCGGCTGGAATTCCTCTTCCATTATCTTCTACTGTTACTCTTTTGCAGTCGTTGGACAAACTTACAATGAGTTTGTTCATTTTTTCCTTTGGGGCAAGAGTTTTATCGTTTAAGTTTTTGCGATATTCATCTACCGCATTCATACAGGCTTCATCTAAGCATTTTAATTTAGCTGGAATGTCTTCAATTTCTTCATGAAAGATTTCATATCCTCCTTTTCCTGTGGGACGGAAAAAATGTTGAGTAAAGGTAGAAAGAGAATTCTGTCCTAACCACATTCCAGTTCGCATTCGAACATGTTCTACATTGGAGAGTTTTCGAAAATTTCGTTGTTGTTTGGTTTCTTGTTTTTGTTCTGCTTTTTCTTTTGTTATAGTTATAGCCATTTACTTATCCCATTTATCTTTTAATTCGGTGAGTTCTTTGATCATAAAATCTGTAAGTTTGTTGTCCTTTTTATAAAGTTCTGTAAATTCATTGAATTTAGTTTTGGCTTCTACAATTGCTTCTTCACATTTTCTAACTTCTTCCAGAGTCATTCTGTAAACTGGAATTCCAGCAAGCCATTCAAAGTATTTAAATTTTGCGGCTTGGAGTTGATTTTCAAAATCTTGTTTAGATTTGATTGTAACTACTTTTTGGTTCCATTTTTCTTCAATAAAACGAATGAGTTCTGAGTTTTTATCAATTTTTTCTTGTTCTAACCCTGCTAACCGTTTGAACCTACGGATTAAATGTTGTTTACGAAAATCACAAAAACGTTTAATGATTTCTTCAGGAAGAATATTTTTTAGTCTACCTTCATAAGTAATGACGTTATATGACAAAGATTCTGATTGCTCTTTGTTGAAAAGTTCTTTGATCATTTTTTGTGTAGGTTTTTCTCCACGTTTATAGATAAGTTCAATTTTAAAACGTTGGCTAGAATGATCTACATAGTCTTTAAGCCATATATCTTTTCTTTCTAGAAGCTCATCTAAAAAATTTATAACTTTTTCTCTATCCCAACTCATAGGGGCATCTGTAAGGTAGAGCGTATCTCCTTCCCACTGAAACCCAAAGGTTGTAGTCATAATCCAAGTTCCATTTTCATTTTGCGTTACACGAATTTCTCCACCATAATCCTTATACCAAGGAAAAAGTTTTTTAGGTTTTCCTGTCTTTAAGTAAGCAATTTGAGAATCAATAATATCTCCCAATTTATGACCGGGTATAAAACTTCTAAAACCAGTGGCTATTCCTTGGATATGATTGAGTAATACTACAGGAATTTTCCCAACAAAATGAATGGGTTCATCTTCTGTTTCATCGTAGTTTTTTACATAATCTATGTCGGGTAAACTTTCAAAAAAACCTAAATCTTTTACGAAGTCAGAAAGTTTCACTTCTGTATAACGCGGAGAAGCTATGGCGTCTGGATCTAAAACATCTCCAAATGTGCCTTCTCCACTCACCAATGGAATATTATTAGCAAATGTAAAGTCTTGCGCCATTGCTGAAAGGGCATCTTGGATGGATTTATCACCATGAGGATGAAACCCCATTGCAAGACCTGCCACTTTCACTGTTTTTGTAAATCGATTTCTGGCATCTGAATTCCACATTGCCCAAAGGATTCTTCTTTGCACGGGCTTGAGTCCGTCAATTTCATGTGGAATTGCGCGTGAGTCACATACGTAACGCGAATAGCGCTTTTGATCAATATCTACTTGTTCGTCAAACGGCACTTGTGGAATGTTTGGTTGATTGGAATTTGCTGTTTTATTTTTCATCTCTAGCCGTTTCTAAAAACCCCTATTCTGCTTGTCAAGTAGTTTATTCTTGTTAATTTGGAAAATGAAAAGATTTGAGTTTTATTGGTTAAAATTTATGAACTTTTTAGTCTATTTGCGTTTATTTTTGTTAAAAAAATGTTTTTTTTGTGTTTTTTATAAAAAAAACTGCAACTATCATCAGAAAAATTTTGTAATTTTTTTCGCATTTTTTTTGCTATTTTTTGGGAATTGTAAGCAAGATTTCAATAGGAAATCCAATATTCAATTGGAATCTTCCCTTCAAGATACACTTTACTTTAGAAGGACAAATTTTTCTTTACATGAGGATATGTTTGAAAAATCCACTTACCATTTATATTTTTTATATTTTTTACCTTTCGAAAATCAAGTAACTTATACAGAAATTTTTCTTTCTTCTTATACCAATCAATTTCTTAACAGAGTCTGGGAAAAATTTCCAAACTCTTTAAAAAAGTATACTCTAATGGAAAAAATCAAAAAAGGAAATTTTAAAAAGCTAGATTCACAAAAAATTAAAATTCATTTTAAATCTATTGAAACTTTTCAAACTAGCTCAAATGAATTTTTAAATTTAATAGAAGCTTATCAAAACAAAATCTCTCAAACCTTTCGTAATTCTAATGAGTTTTGGATTTTACAAAATAAAAATTCAGAGTTCTTATGGAAAGAGTTTGAACAAATAGAAATTCAAGGTAACTCTTATACTTGGTTTTTCCACGAATTTGGAGATTTAGTAAATAGACGTTATCCTTACACAGAATATAGAGTGAACAACCAAAACGTCGTTCATTCTAGACTTGTGGAGAAAGAGGAAAATATTTTTACAAGATATGAGCCTGAACAACAGAATAAAATCTTTAAACTTTATGCAAATCAAGAATATGTATTATATTATTTACCCACTAAAAACTTTTTAGATATACAAAATAA
>CALDSP010000239.1 GCA_937924465.1 uncultured Leptospiraceae bacterium | reverse complement strand
AATTTTGGGATATAAATATGATAATAACGAAATGCTAATTTTTGAATCCAATCATAAGGATAAAGAGGAAGAGAAATAAATTTTTTTTGTTGTTTTGAATAGTGAAAGGTACAGATTTGTGAAATTTTTCTTGAGCGGATTTCAAGAATTCCTTCTCCGTAAAAATCTTTGAGTTGAGCTTTAGCTATAATTTGTTTTTGATTTGTCTTGCTATGAATTGAAGTATGAAGGCTTTTCCCATATGTATAACTGCAGCTTATAGAACTAAGCGTTTCTAAGTTAAGTTCTTTTTCTAGATCAAAAATAGAAAATAATTTCGTGATATTTTTTTTGTCTAACTTGCTTATATCTTCAGAAAATGTTTCTTGAGTGAAAACTTGATTGCTCAAAAAAGTAAACAAAGATAACAAGAGTAAAATTTTAGTATTTTTTTTAAAAAAAATAAGCATTTTTTTTAGAAAGAACAAATCTATAAATTTTTTCCATTTTTAAAGTCTTTCCATGCAAAGGCAAGAATTTTAAAATTTTTATACCTTGCCTTTTACAAGTAAGTCAAGTAAGAAGAATTTTGTAGTAACAACTACAAAAAATTCTTTGTGAAGTTCTTAAATTTCATTCTGGGCATGTTTGTGCACTCTTTTTATAAATGATTTTACTCTTCTAAAATATGAAGTATGAATTTATTCTAAACGAACCCAAACAAACTCTTGAAATCAAATCAAAACGAAAGACTGTTTCTACTTTACGGATCCCTTTTTGGTTGAGTTCTACCACGCGAAGAGGGATTCGAAGGTACGGTAGTTTGGACAAATATTTCAGTGTTTTATTGAAAAGATATAGATTTCTTTTTTACTCTGAGTACTTTCCACCATCTGAAAATGTGAAGACGGAATACCAAGAGCGTGGACAAAATTTTGTTACTTTTAAGTTTCGTCCTGAAAATAGGGATTGGTTGGAACTTAGGATGTGGGCGGAGGCTCTAGGTGTTTCCGCGACTTTGTTGTTTGTGTGTCTTTTAGAGATTGAAGAATACTTCGACGTTGTTGTAAACGACAAACGCTTTCGTGCCTTGAGCTTTGTTGTTACTACACCCTACTATGGGAGAGTCCCCCAGTTACGGAAGGTTTTACGTAAAGGAAGAAGTATTTTAGAACGAGGGATTACATTCTACGACCCACCAGAATAAGATCTTACAGCAAATGACCCAGCCTTGTAACGCAAAAAAAAATTCTAACAAAAAGTGAATAGTCTAGTTTTGCTAAGCTGAACTCTATAAAATTATCAAAATGATTTTATCAATTACTTCTTTGCATAAACTAACAAATTTTTTTACTGAAATAAAAATTTATTGATATGGAAATTTTCTATACAGTCTAGCTCATTGCTTTTCTAAGAGAATTTAGGAATTACTTGCCTTTAAAGTTTAAAAAATTATTTTGCTTTTATGAAAAAATACTTTGCTCAATTTGAATGCATTAATCCAGCTTGTAGGGCACAATACTCAATCAACGATATTATTTATACTTGTAAAAAATGTGGTAGCTTACTTCAAGTTGTCCATGATATGGAAGCTCTAAAAAATTTATCTCCAGACGCTTGGAAAAAACTATTTGAAGAACGTTTGGGAAGTGTTCGTTTCCCCAATACTTCTGGAATTTGGAATAAACGAGAATGGGTTTTACCTGAAATAGAAACTGAAAATATTATATCTTGTGGAGAGGGGAAGACACACCTTTTCGATGTTCCCCGTCTTGCCAAAGAACTTGGATTAAAAAGTTTATATGTAAAACAATGTGGTATATCTCATACAGGATCATTTAAAGATTTAGGAATGACTGTTTTGGTAAGTCAAGTAAATCAAATGAGAAAAAAAGGAGTAAACATCAAAGCTGTTGCTTGCGCAAGTACTGGAGACACCTCCGCAGCTTTAGCAGCTTATGCAGCTAAGGCCGGAATTCCAAGCATTGTATTTCTTCCTGCAGGAAAAGTTTCTACTGCTCAACTCATTCAACCTGTATCGAATGGAGCAATTGTTTTAGCTTTGGATACTGATTTTGATGGATGCATGTCCATAGTAAAGCAGGTTTCTCAAGAGGAAGGAATTTATCTTGCAAACTCTATGAACTCGCTTAGAGTAGAAGGACAAAAAACTATTTCTATAGAAATTACTCAGCAGTTAGAATGGAATGTTCCCGATTGGATTGTCATTCCAGGTGGAAATCTTGGAAATGTTTCTGCTTTAGGAAATGGATTTGAGATGATGCACGAACTTAGACTCATTTCCAAATTTCCTCGTATTGCCCTAGCTCAATCTTCTCAAGCAAACCCTTTGTATTTGTCCTATTTAAAAGGCTTTCAAGAATTTTCACCTGTTGTAGCACAAAAAACCTTAGCTTCAGCAATTCAAATTGGAAACCCTGTTTCAGTAGAAAAAGCGATTCGAGTTTTGAAGCGTTTCAACGGAGTAGTTGAACAAGCTACAGAGGAAGAACTAGCCAATGCTTCTGCAAAAGCAGATCTTCACGGACTTTATAACGATCCACATACAGGTGTAGCACTTGCTTGTATGTTTAAATTACTTGAAAATGGAACAATTCCAAAAGGAAGCGAAGTTGTAGTCATTTCCACAGCAAATGGGCTTAAATTCACGGAATTTAAAGTCAACTACCATGAAAATAAAATTGAAAAAATTCATCCAAGATGGCAAAATAAGGTTCATTATGTCGCTGCAAAATTCGAAAATGTAATGGATACATTAAAAAAATTTCTTGAAAAATAAAACTGCTTTACAAAATTCAAGTTCTCTAAATTATTTATTCGAATTTTTGTAGGTGAGACGTGTGGATTCTCAAAACTATATATCAGAAAAATTTAAAAACGATTTAGATTTGTGTTTAAGCAAAAATAAACCTATTATTTTTCAAACTTATGTATTAGGAGATTCAGGAGAAGTAAGATTAAAGTATATCATTGATAGGTTGGTGGAAAAGTATCAACGAATTGATTTAATCGAGTTGTTATACACAGCCTCAAAGGAACTTATTGTAAATTGTACTAAAGCCGCTATCAAAAGAATTATTTTCTCAGAAAAAGGAATTCCTTTAGATGATGAAAAAGCTCAAGAAAGTATTATGTATGAATTCAAAGAGAATTTAACAGAAAAGAAATTTCCGTACTTTAGAGAATCCATGAAAAAAATGAATCTAAAATCAAACATCATTTTTTTACACAATGAGCAGAGAATCATTATGAAAGTCATAAATAACTTCCCAATGCTACCAAAAGAAGAAAAAAGAATTCGAGAAAAGTTTATAAATGCTAAAAAATTTGATAATCTATTTGAGTTCTATATGGCATATGGAGATAATACAGAAGGTGCTGGGATGGGAATTACTCTAGTTGAAATTTTACTTTTACAAATGGGGTATGATAGACATTTATTTACAATCTACAGTAATGGAGTTGGAACTGTTGCAAAGGTAGAGATTCCTTTATCAGAAAATTATAAACCAAGAAGAATACTCTTTGAAGAAATGTTAAAAAGTTCAGGAAAAAGTTTAGAAGAACTTAGGAAAGAATTTAAGAAAGAATGATCTCTTTGCAAAAATGTTATGTGCAAATGTCTTTGAAAATTTCTAATATAATAACTTACCTCAATAAAATTTTTCCCAATAATAGAAACAGAAAATATGAATAAAAATCAACTAAATCTTGTATTTGTTAAACTTTATGAACTTTAAATTTAAAATTAATTATTTTGGATTTTGTTTATTTTTTTTATTCTTTCATTGCAATCAAAATAAGTTAGAAAGAGAAATTTATAAATCTTTAAAAAGAAAAGACTTTTTATCGGCAGCTGTATTTTGCTCCGAATACCAAGGTAAAAAATATTTAGAAGATTGTAAAAAAGCCTTAGAGATAGCTGAAAGTGAAGTGGAGCAAATTTTGGCTCAGCGGAAAGAAATTCCTTTCTTTAAACTTATAATAGAACAAGAAAAAAAAGCAAAAATTCAAGAACTTTTAAAAAAAAATGTTTATTTAGGAATAAAATATAGAAAACTATGGAATGAGATTGTAGAAAGGGATTAAAATGGGAAATCTAGTCAGGCTTGACGAAATTTTAAGAAGTCATAATCTAAAGGTTACAAGAAGTAGAATAGAAGTTCTAAAAATTTTACAGTCCTCTCATAAGCCACTTAGTCATTCAGAAATTATGGAAAAATTGGATCGGTCACACTCTTGGGATCGTGTTACTATTTATAGAACACTTGGAGAGTTTATTGAAAAAAAAATAGTTAAGCCAGTCTTGAGTTTGGATAGAGCAACTTATTTTGAATTATTGGATTCCCAATCTGAACATGCTCATATTAGTTGTTTAGAATGTGGAAAAATGGAATGTTTAGAACAGGATGAATATAAATTTATTCTTGAAAAATCAAGAGGGTTTGAAGTACGATCAACAGAGATACTTATAAAAGGAATTTGTAAAGAGTGTAAATAAATTGGAGAAAGTCATTAAAATAAAAAAATGGACTATAAGTATTCAAAATTCAAACGAAAAAAGAGTTAAAAAGTTAATAAAAAAAGTTTTACCAGAATACAAAAATATTCATTGGTCAAAAGAGCTCTTTCAGGAATTTTACATTGATGTTTTAAATTCTCTTCCTGCTCGTTATAAACAAAAAAATTCCATTGAAATAAGTGGACGACTTTCTAATCAAATTCTGGAAGATGCTATTCGTGAAAAACTCCAAGAAATTATAGACAACAATGAATCTCAAGGCTAATTGGAACCTTGTAGATATCTCTACTCAAAAAGAACTTTTATTTATAACAAGAACTATTGAAAACAATGGAGGCGAAATTTACCTTGTAGGTGGTTCTGTTCGAGATTTAGTTATGAACAAAGTACCCAAAGAATTTGATTTAGCAACTTCCCTTTTACCAAATCAAATTAAAAATTTATTTCCAAAAGTGATAGCTACTGGTATCAAACATGGAACAGTTACCATTTTAACTAAATCCAACAAGTATGAAGTAACTACATATAGAAAAGAATCTAGTTACTCCGATTTTCGCCGCCCTGATAAAGTAGATTTTCATTCTAGTTTGGAAGAAGACTTAAAACGTAGAGATTTTACGATCAATGCTCTTGCACTCAACGTAAAAACTTTAGAGCTGATTGATTACCATAATGGATTACAAGATATATCAAATAAAATAATTAAAGCTATTGGAGATCCAATTCATCGTTTTCAAGAGGATGGGCTTAGACCCATTCGAGCAATTCGTTTTAAAACAACTCTAGGATTTGAAATAGAACAGGCTACCTATGAAGCAATCTTTGCAACTAGGAAGATTATTCAAAAAATAGCAGTAGAAAGATTTCAAGATGAACTTTATAAAATTTTAAGAAGTTCTAATTCTTTTCTTGGAATTCAAGAATTGATTAAAAATCAAATTTTTTCCTTGTTTATGAATGTGAAAGAAATCAATGATCTCTCAACTTTACAAGATTTAAAGTATTTAGATACAAAATCGATTCCACTTCAGTTGGCTTATGTTTGGAAATATTTTTTAGATACAAATCATTTTCCAGTTTCAGAGGCACTGAAGTTTTGTTCTCAACTGAAATTATCTCGTGAGTTTACAAAACAATCTTTATTTTGGCTAGAAATTTTATCACAGTTTGAGTCCTTAGAATTTAATGAACTTTCAATAAAACAAATTCTTTCTAAGTTAAAAACCTTTCATTCTGAATTATTTTTAGAACTTGTAAAAGATTTTCTATGTATTGTAAAGGTAAGGAAAAATCCAAATGAGTTTCAAAGTATTCAACAAAAGATTTACGAAAAACTTCAAAGTAACATTCCTTTAACTCTAAAAGAGTTGGCTATCAATGGAGATTTTATAGCTAAACACTTTTCTAATATTCCTAAAGAAGATTATGGAAATCTCTTAAAAATTTGCTTGAACGAAGCTATAGAAAAAGAGAT
>CALDSP010000238.1 GCA_937924465.1 uncultured Leptospiraceae bacterium | reverse complement strand
GGTCTTTTTCTAAAGTTTCTTTTTGTAAATCAGGCTTTGATTCTTCTGTTATTTCTCTTTCTATTGCACGTAACGTCCTCTTTGATTTACTAGAACTAGAGTCCAACCCTTCTAAATTTTGATCTTTAGAAATATAAGCGTTGGAACGAAACAAAACCTCCCCACTTAAGAAAGAAACTATGACGATAATAAAAATAAATATAAGTTTCATAGACCCTCAATCCAAACTTGATTTAGGAATATAAATTACTTCTATATCCTTTTTTAGAACATCCATTACATTTCCATTCACTTCTACTTGAATGCTCTGGTACCCATCTAAAGAGACAATTTTTGCTCTAAAAAATTTTCCAGACTTAAGATAAATAATACAATTTGAACCCACTCCTATATCTTGTCTTTGAGCCTGTTCTAAACTCATTTTCTGAGAATCTTCTGAAATTTGAGATTTTTTTTCTAGACTAACACTAGCATCAGAAGGAGCTATTTCAATTATAATATTTTTGCTTTTAATATCTGCTTCTTCTATAGCTTCTGTACTTTCTTCATTTGGTCCAAAATATGTATAATCAGTTTGAGTTTTTTTCTTTCGTTCAATCTTGGGAGGATCTACATAAGAAATTGGAAAGTATTTGGGAGTATTAGAAAGTCTCCATTCTCTATAATAATAAGTTCCTAAAGCTGGTTTACTTTCTAATTTTTGCTGGTTTATATTTTTAACACTTTCTCTAATATCTGAACGATACTCGTTTGTATTTTTTCGTAAACGTAGTATTAGCTGTTCACGATACTCCTTGGGTAGAGAATCCTCTTTCATTTCAGAAATGGCACGAGATAAAATAGATTCTTTTTCAGAAATACTATTTTTGATTTCTGTTTTTATACTATTGTGAAAATCTCTAGAACAAGAGCTTTCGTTTTCATCTAACTCTGAAGAATAACAATCTAGCTCTGCAAAGGGCTTAGCTAAGGTAAGTTCTAAATTTACAGAAACATAACTTCCTTCGCCTAAATTTTTATTAATTTCTACATATTGGGGAATGAGCTCTTCTCTTGTAAAAGTTCGAATGCTTGCCTTCTTTTGAATAGGTGGTAATTCATTGGACTTTTTAATTTCAACCTCTGTTCCAGACTCGGTTAAAAGAATTTTTTTCTGCCCTTTATTTGTGGCAATTTCTTCTACTTCATATTGCAGAACATTCACAGGTGCTCTACCTATTTCTTCGCCTTTCTCATTACGAATGACTATGGCATGTTCTAAAACTTCTCCACGTAAAATAGAACCTACTAAGTCTAGTCCGGAGTTCGAAGTTTCTAAACTCAAAAGAATGATTGGTTTTCCTTCCTTATTCTTAGTAATTTTGAGCACACCACTTTCGGGATCGGGCATGGGAACAATTTTGATTTGATTTAAATCAATGACCTCTGTAGGAACTTCTTTAGGTTTTACTTCTGCAGGCTTGGCACTCCTATCTCTAGAAGTTTCAGGCTTTGAATCACTATCAGGAGTAGAAGTTTCTTGGGGAGTTTGACAGTGAAACAAAGTGAAAAAGTAAATAAGACTTATTAAAATAAATGTTTTCTTCTTCATAATATTTATCCTAACTTTTATTTTTTGACAACTAAAATAAATTCAAACTAATTTTTTATGCTGTGTTAAAAGATTGTAAACTGCCTTTTGTATGTCTAGAAAATTTTTAGAAACATAAAATTTCTTTTAAAATTTTTAGCAACTCCAAAACTTACTGTTTGAAAAGGAATCTGAAATCCTATTTTAAAGAATTGTCTTTTTCCGATTAAAAGTACTTGGCTTTGTTTTCAATCAAGATTTCTTTTAAAAAAGATACACATTGAAAAATCTACTACTACAAGGAAAATTAATTTTATGAAAAGTTTCTTACAAATTTTAGGAATTTTATTTTTTTTTCTTATATTTGGAATTGTAATCGGTTACTTTAAAACAGGTTCTAAAAAGAAAATTGCCCTCCCCGAATTAAACAAAGTTACAGGAGAATTAGCCGCTTTAAATACAAATCAAGCGAAAGTCATTTATGTCTGGGCTACATGGTGTGTAGTTTGCAATAGCACTTTGTGGTTAGTAAAATTAAATTCCAAGATTTTAAATTTATTTGGAATTCCTTTTTATTCTATAGAAGAAGGTAATGATTCAAGTAAATTAAAGGAATACATAAAAAACAAAGAAATTGAGTTTCCCGTTTTATTTGGAAATGAAAACATCATTCAAGAACTTGGAATTAGGGGATATCCCACTTATTTATTTATAAATAAAAATTCTGAAAAAGTTTTTTTTGATGAGGGTTATCTTACTCCTATTGGAGTTTTGATTCGCATAGCATTTTTATAAAATCTTGATTAAATCTTTTTAGCAAGTTTTTCAACAGGAAAAAGAACTATAAGCCCAGAAAGAAAAAATAAAACTGAACCCAACCATATAAATTTAACAAGTGGATTTACCCAAACTTCAAGATTAGCAACAATTTCAGTTGGGAAATTTTTAGCAACAAGGATTTTGTCGCCTAACGTTCGAACTCCAAACATATATTGCATGAAAAACATAGCTAGGTCTGGATTTTCAGAGCTTACAGGACTTTCAATAGCTCCTAGTTGAACGTAAAAATCTTCCTTAGGAGTAGAAAAAATATCTGGCTCACTTGTAGGAATATGTGTTTCAAAATCTCCAGACAAATGAGAAATTTGCGGATAAAATCTTCTTTCTGTAATAAGATCTGTCGCGTAACGTAAATTATGTTCTAATTTGTAAGTAGCTTCATGAGACACAATAGTATTAAACAAACTAGGACTTGCACCAACTCTGTCGTTGATGAGAGGTTTGATTTTTAAAGTGCTTGCTTCAATAACATAGTTTTCTAATACAGCTTTATCGGAACTTATATAAATAATTTCATCTCCTTTGGGTTCAAGAAGTCTATAAAAAAACTTGAAAGATG
>CALDSP010000237.1 GCA_937924465.1 uncultured Leptospiraceae bacterium | reverse complement strand
TGTTTCCATTCAAGTCAAACCACAAGAAAACACAATTTCAATAGAAACAGAGAAAAAAAAATTTGAGCCTATTCCCTCTCTTACGGTGTATCGTTTAGATTTTTTAGCAGAAATTCAAACTCAAGAAGGTACCAAGAAAGTATTAATTGAATTACAAAAAGCCAAACTAGTTACGGACATTATGCGATTTCGTAGATATTTAGGTGAGCAGTATACTAAAGATTCTTTGCCCATCATAACAATTTATTTTCTTGGTTATAAGTTTGATGAAAATCTACCATCAGTTTTAGAAATTTCTAGAACGTTTAAAGATCGTTTAAGTAATCAAGTGATTGAATACCACAAAAATGAATTTATTGAAAGTTTAACTCATGATTCTTATATAATTCAACTTTTTAATTTAAAAACTGAAATGCGAAACAGATTAGAAAAGGTTTTGAGTATATTTAGTCAAGCATCAGAGAAACTCAAAGATCATATTATTTATTATGACCTTCCAATGGATGATGAATTGCAAAAACTTATTGTCCAAAGGTTGCTTTATGCCGCATCCAATGAAATTCTCAAACGCCAAATGGACTTAGAAGAAGAGGTCCTTATGGAATTGCAAGATCTAGAACGAAAAATTGAAAGCCAAGAAAAAGAAATTCAAGAAAAAGATAAAATGATTCAAGAAAAAGATAAAACGATTCAAGAAAAAGATAAAACAATTCAAGAAAAAGATAATATTCTAGAAGAGGCTAAGAGAGCATTGGAAGAAAAAGAGAAATTAATTCAAGAATTATTGAAAAAGATTCAAAACTAAATTTAAGATTCAAGTTTTACTTTTAGTGTATTTCATTTTCTGCAAAACTTCCAAAACTATCTATGGAAGTACTAATATTCTAACTTACAGGTGATTTTAACAAAGATTCATTGTGGTCCCTTGGACTAGATTTTGCCCATTCAACTCCAGTAAAAGCATGAACCAATTGTATTCCGTAAAGCAAAATGGCTCCATTTATAAATAAATTTTCAAATTGCTTTCGGTTATTGATTTCATTGATTTTTTTATCGTATGAGATATAGGTATTGAAAAGTAGAATTCCTCCTGAACCACCCAAAAAAGCAGAAAGGGCCAGTCTATTGTTAAAATCATTTTTGACTGACGACTTAGATAATTTCGCTTGAAAATTGATTAAGTAACCTAATACAAACAAGGAAATAAAAGCAGTTGAATAAATATTCCCAGTATACTCTTCTCTAGCATATCTATGCCCCCATCCCGGAAATATAGCAGAACGTTTTACAATTTCCCAAGGACTTCTAGGAGTTTGATAGTATTCAATCATTGTTTCATCCATAGCCAAATAACGTTCTAAGCGGCGAATTCTAATTTCAAGACCTGCCATTCTTTTATCCATATCTTTACGAAATTCTTCATTATCTTTGTCTATTTTTGCTAATCTTTCTTTTTCCTCTTTGAGATACCTTAGTTCTTCTCGAAGAAGTTCCAATTCACCTTTGACTTGGTTTTTTCGTCGTTTGTCTGCATCTTCAAATTTTTTCATAACTTGATCGGTAAGATCTCTATATACCGTAACTTTTTCAGTGATTTTTTCTCTATCTGTCCCATCTGAAATTCTAGGTTCTCCGAGTAAAAGAAGTGAACAGAGATAGAGTTATAATCACAGAATTCAGCTTTTATAAATAATTCTTCCATTCCCTTAGACTCATATTTGTGCTGGGTAATTGAACATGTTCCGTTGTAGAATTCAAAAGAATTCCTGGAGCAATAGTGGTAAATTGTAAAAAGGAAACAAGATTAGAAAATAAAAAACTCTTTTCATTAGTAAGTCACTCCTGTTACAATTGTAAAATTCTTAGCGAAAATATAATGCAATAAAGAAAAATGAGAATCATCAATAGTTGCAATTCGGCGAATTCCTTTTTTATTTGCAACCGATCCAGCTCCAGAATCTCCGAAAGAAAAGAGTCCTAAAAAAGAATATTGACAACCCTTATTTTCAACAACTGAAGGAATGCTTCAATCAGGATTGAGTTCTCCTGCATATTCAATATTACTAAATAGAAGTCCTCCTACAGGACCTGTGAAGCGCAAGAAAAGAAGTAGAAAATTCCAAAAATAAGCTCCCTTGCGCGTAGTCAGGTAAAGGACTCCAAATTGTTTGGATTTTTTTTTGAATACTATTTTTTTCTAATTTTTTTTTGACACAATTCTTCTTCTGAAATAGAAAAACTTTTTAAAATATAAAAGTGCAATTGAGTACGTAAAATCTGTCTGCTTGAGGTAGAAGAGATGAATGATAACCAGCAGACCTAAAATAATAGTTATCACCTGCTCCAGCAGCCTCTCCACCGGGGTGTAAGTAACTATGATTTAATAAATTTCCAACTTTAAAAGAAATGTACCCATATTCTTTCAAAGTATAAGTAATTGTTAAATGAAGTAAAAAGTATGGACTAGTAGTTATACCTTTATCTCTTAAAGGATTTCTCCCATATAATTGTCTTTTTCCAATATAGTTTCCACGTAAATTAATGTTCCAGCTTTCTAGAATTGGCAGATTAATTCCAACATTAAACTTATGAGGAGCAATGTCGCCCAACGTTGTGTATTTCTGTTTTCTAGGTAAGTTGGGACTCAAATCGGGATAAAGATACTCATATTGCCCTAAAAAAGTTTCTCCTTCCATCCAAGCCTCCGTTTTAATGTTGGGTGCCAATTTGTGATCATAATAAATACTACTCAGGGATTCTGTAAAAGTATAGTTAAAATATACAGACACTTGATCTGATCTTGGGATAAAATTTTCAAAGCTATACTTTAACCTATATTCAAAACCATAAATCCTTCTTTTTCCTGCATTCTTTGCTGATTCCTTGATTACGTTTTCATATCTGGAATAATATAAAGAAAACTCATTGAGAAGACCTTTCCCTTGCTGAAAATAAATAATTTCATAAGATCGAGCCTTTTCAGGTTTCAAATTTATATCTGCAGTTCTCCCACTCCAAGCCCCAAATAATTGTCGAGGTTGTGGCTCATTAAACGCCTCTCCGTAAAGTAGTTTAATTGCTTTGTTTTCGGTAATTCTGTAAATTCCAGTCACCCTTGGGTTAACAGATTGTCCATATATAGAGTTATGATCATATCTTACCCCCGGACTCAATCGAATTTTTCCTATCTCAATAATACTTAACAAAAAGGCTCCTCTGTCTATTGTACCGATTGTATTTTCATCAGGCATTTCTGCCTTAGGTGAAGGAGGTCTTAGATAAAAAAGTTCTGTGCTGGATACAACTCCAAACCCAGAAGGATATTCTTTTTTTATGGATGGATTAATATCGGGATTTAAAAGTGGAACAGAACTAAAAGAGGAATAATAGCCTGGTATATCATACTCTTTAGTCAATTTTTTATATTCTACTTTTAAGCCTGAAATTAGCTTTACATTGTTATTTACCTGTAGTTCCAAATTTTGATTTGCCAACAAACTTTTACTTCTTGTATTCCATCGGGTAAAGCTCACAGAAGAAAACATGTCCTTTCCTGTGTACGGATAATCATCTGCCTCTGCCCAGTTTCCATAGATTCTATCATCTTTCACGACGATTTGAGTAAAAGAACGAACTTTAGAACTTAGCTCTACATCATTTTCGACATTAAAATGTACTTGTCGTTTACCCCAAAGAGCAGCAGGCTGAGATTTGTCTGAAGGATAGTACGGACCATAACCTTCTAGTTTGTCCCAAATTGTTAGTCCAAACTTAAGAGTTTTGTACGTTACATTTGTAAAGTTTCCCCAATCATTCACAGGATCCTTATATTTTCCCATTGGCACACCACCATTGCTCTGATAAAGAATAGGTCCCCATATATAAGGGTTCTGTGACCAATAGTTGGACTGATACATTCCCCTCTTAGAGAGGTCAGGATCTTCTCCTTCATACCTCTTGGCTGATGTTACAATTGTAAGATCTCCAATTTTTGCATTGGCTGCACCATCCACAGAATATCCTTTAAAACTTCCTCCTAAAAATTGAGCACTTACTTTTCCACTTACTCCATTGGAATTTAGTTCCTTTCCATCTTTAGTAATAACGTTTATAATTCCAAGAAAGGCATTCGGACCATAAACTGCGGAAGCTGGACCATAAATAACCTCTATTCGCTTTATATTAGATACTGGATATTGTCTAGTAATTGTTGCCACTTGTGCCCAAAGATCATTTTGAATAATTCCATTTACCATAAACAAGGTTCTAGTAGTAAGTGGTGTTCTATATCCTCTTTGGTAAATTATATTATAATCTGTACCATTTGTATTGATCACATCCATACCGGGAAGGTCATGTAGGACTTCATCTAAACTAAAATAACCTCTTTGTTTAAAATCTGCCTCAGTAATGATTACTGTTGAAGCTGGAACATCAATTAAACTTTCCTTTGTTCTGGAAGCGGTGATAACCTCATTCTCTTGTAGTAATTTAAAAACTGATGAGCATCTATAACACTTCCAGTATTTACATCATAGATTTGAATGAATAATTCTAAATTAGAATTTTCCTTCTTCTTATAAAAACCATCTATAAAAAAATCTGCATTGTTTGCTTTTGCTTCTTTTAAAGACTGTTCAGTTGCAGTAGATTTACCTTTTATGAAATTTATGTCTTTAGTTTGTGAAATAAACTCATCTTGTATTTTTTTTGAAATTTCCGGAGTTTCTGAAGATTGAAATGGCTTAAAAAGTCCTATGTAAACTTTTTTGTTAACTTCTTGGGCATAAAAGGAAATAGACATTCCAATAATAAAAAACATAACTAAAAACCTAAAAATAAATACCATATTCTTCAGTCCTTTACAGTGTTAAGTATTCATTATAAAGTATCATAAATCAAAATATAGAAAATAAAACAATGTAGAAACTATTAATTTCTAAAATTTATACTTAATAAAAAATTTTTTCTGCATATTTGTGTATTAGAATGGACGTTGAGCGATAGGACTTTTTTAATATTAAATTACTTTAAGTAAACTCTGTTTTTCTTTAGATAAATGAAAAAGTGAGATTTCTCCACTTTTTATTTTTTCATAAACTTCCCAAAATTTTTGATTGGGAAGAGTTCCTTCTTCGTTATCCGAGTATTCGGGTTTGAGTGAATTTAGAAAATACATACCCATATTGCCACGATTCTTCATGGAAATTTTTCCTCTATATTCGCAAACAAAAAATTCTTTCACAAGTTCATAAGTTGCCTCACTAATGTTGACCTTGCCTCTTTCTCCACTGCTTTCTGTTCGACTTGCAATATTTACACTATCTCCCCATACATCGAAAGCAAATTTTGTTGTTCCTATTACTCCTCCAATGAGAGGTCCCGTATGTACTCCTATTCTCAATTCCCAAAGTATCGTATCTTCTTCTTTGGAGGCTTTAGCTACTTCTTGCATTCTTAAAGTAAAATCTCGAAACTCCAAAGAGGCAAGACAAACATCCAAAGGATGAGTATTATTTATATTTGGAAGTCCACCTGCACACATATACGAGTCACCTATAGTTTTCAATTTCTCCAAGTTAAAACGCTCACATATAAAATCAAAGTAAGTAAAGTATCCATCTAATTCAATAAGTAACTGCTCTGGTTTTAATTTCTCTGCAATTTTCGTAAACCCTACAAAATCAGTGAATAAAATAGTCGCTGACTCATAAAAAACAGGAACCACTTTGCCTTTATTCTTTAGTTCTGTTGCAATTTTTGGTGGTAAAATACTTAGTAAAAGATTTTCTGACTTTTCTTTTTCTTGTTGAATTTCCCTATAAAGTCGGGAATTGTGAATAGCTCCTGCGACTTGTTCTCCTAATCCAGAAATTGTTTTTAGTTGACGTTTGGTTAATTTTAATTTTTGATAACTATAAAAACTCAAAATTCCTATAACCTCTCCCTTTAATCTAAGAGGAATTCCAATCATAGAAGCTATATTTAAATAATTTAAAACCTCAGCTTCTTCAGGAGAAATGTAAGTTTCACCTAACGTTTTAAAATAAATCATCTTATTAGATTGATAAATAAAAGCATGGGCTCCTCTTTCAACATTCAGTGGAAATTCTATTTCTGAAATTTTTTTACGAATTTGGGAAGAAATCTCACTTGGAAACTTAGCATCTAAGAGTTTAACTTTGGTCTTTTTGCTATTTACAAAATACAAACTATAGTAATGAATTTCATAATGTTCCTCTACAAATTCCATAATTTTTTGCATAATGAATTTTAGGTCTAAATTTTCATTTATATCTTTAGCTAAAGAATTAATGGCTTCAATTTCTTTCATTGCTTCTTCGGCTACAAACTTAGCTTTTTCTGCTTTTTCTCTTTCTTTTTCCATTTCTTGTAAGATTTTTTCCTTTTGAATTGCAGAGGCAACTTGATTCGTAAACATAGAAATATATTTTAGTTTTTCTTTGTTTAAATTCATGGAATGGTTAAAGGAAGCCAAAAAGAAGATTCCTTGAAATTTATCTTGAATAAAAATAGGAATATATAGGGAAGACATTACTTCCGGAAGATATGTAATATTTGAGTTATTAGAATCTTTGAATTTCTTGTATTTTGTTTTTATGTTTTCTTTATAAATAATTTTTTTTCTTTTATAAGCAATGTAAGAATAACCCGCCTCTTTAGAAAGAGGCATCCTTTTAGTTAACATAAAATTATAAACTTCTTCAGGGATATTTCTACAAGAACCCCTGTACGCGTAAAACTCTTGTATTTGAGAATCAATAAAATATATAAAAGTAACATCTGCCTTATAATAAGTATGCAAATGTTCAAATATAGAATCTAAAACTTGATTGATATTTTTACCTTCCAATAATTCAACAACTAACCTATTGAAAGTTTCCATTTCATTTGTTTGAATTTCTAGTTTTTCCATATAGGAAACCATTTGGAGGGATTTGTTTAGAATTTTTTGATAAAACTCTGCTTGAGAATTTACAAAATCCTTTCTAATGCGTAATAACTCTCGTTTATAGGAATTGAGAATTGTAATTAAATCTTTTTTGTTTTTTCTAAGAATTAAATTTTTTCTTAAAGAAATTAAAAAACTCTGTATAACATAGTAACTTAGAATAAATAAATTTTCATAAGCAAGAGCTAACTCATTTAAAAGATAAGGTAAACTCAAAGAAATTAAAGCGAGCAGTGGAAATATAAAAATTTTTGATAAACTATTAAACCGATGATAAAGATAATTTAAAACTGGAATTTGTAGGGTGAATAAAATAACTTTTAAGAAAAAATTATATTCTATAAAATTTTCTGCAATACTTGTAAAACCAAAAAAATGAGTAAAGTAAAACAAAACAAAATAAAAAGTTAAAACTAAAGAGTTTAAGAAAACAATAGTATTTTTTGTAATGATTAAAACTAAAACTATTCCAAATAATAAACAAACTTGTAGTAAGCTATATAAAAATTTTTGCTTAGAGGCTTGTGAGTAAGAAAGGAGTTTCAAATTTACTTGGTTTATTAAACCAAAATTACTTAGCGAAGGATAAACAAAAATCTCAACTTTAGTCCGTTCTCTGTTTGAGACTGGAATTAGTATATAAGGCTCTAAAGAAAACTTATCTAATGTGTTTGGAATATTAGAAAATTCTAATTTACCATTTACTAATACTTGAGCAGGTACGTTATTTGATAAAAAATTTAAAATTAGAAATTCTCTTTTAGAATCTATTCCTTCTAGATAAAAAAGATACTTTCCTGTTATACCTTGCTTAAGCTGATTTATACTAACATAGTCTACACTATTTGTAGAAAATGCAAAATCTTTAGAGTAAGCAATTTCACCTTGGATTTCATAATTTTCAAGATAAGAAAAAACCTCTAACTTGCCTTGTTTTAATACAGCAGAAGGAATGTCCTTGTTACAATATGAGACAAAAAAAGAAAATAAGAGGAGAGTAAAAATTTTGTAAATAATTTTCTTAACTCTCCCTATTCTATTCATTTTATAACTTTAAAACGGGTTTTACACTATTCCATATGGAAAAAAGATCAACTCTTTTTTCTTGACGAAAGATTAGTTTTTAAAAAATTGAACATAGCAAGGAGAAGTGTCAGAGTGGTCTATTGTGCATCGTTGGAAGCGATGTGTGCGATGAGCACCCCGGGTTCGAATCCCGGCTTCTCCGCCACTTCTATCTTTTTATATTTTAAAAACCAAATTTCATTCTTTTAAGCTCATAAACGTTATGTGCAAATCACAATACAAAGAATAAAACTCCAAGAAATCCCATTACAATAGGACCTAGCCCTACTTTGATTTTAGATACTAGCCAATCATCGAATGGTTTGAGCGGCTCTTCTGGTTTTTCTTCTTTGCTTTCTGAACTTGTCACTTTTTCTTCTTTTTTGACATCTGAAGGTTTACTTGGATTCACCTCTTTTCCTAAAGCACTCATTAGTTCTGTTGTCTTTTCAAGTGCGCTACGAGTCATATTGGCTTTTGCTTGATCAGGTTGAGCTTGCATAAGAGTCAAATCTTCTGCTTTTGCTTTGACGTTATGAGAAGCTAAAATTTGTGTTTTTCCAGACTTTCCATCGTAAATGATTACAATAATTTCTAAGTTCTCTCCTCTTTGTAATTTTTCAGAACCACCATTCACAATAGGAAATGCTAAAGCATCAATCTTTCCTTTTTCAACTATTGTATTGAGTGTTTTTTGAGAATCTATTGAAAACGAAGTGGAAGAAAGCTCTGATTCTATAAAATTTTGTACAGCTTTTTCAAAATTTGTAAGTTTCAATTTATCTGCGAGCTCCAAGATAGCATCTCCACCTACAATTCCTTCTCCATAAATCTCACTAATTTTTGCATCTACAGTAGAACCTATAGCCATAATAGTGGGATCTGTTTTAGAAGCAAATTTTTTTGTTTCTAAGTTAAAAACGTTGAGCGTAGAAACTCTTTTTGTGTTTGAATTGAATCCTTCCTTTTTGATTACCTTAGGAGTATTTGCACCCAACGTAACAGTAGAAGTACTTGCACAGTTCCAAATGCTAATTATAAAGAAAAATAAGTAAATTTTTTTCATACTAACTCCTTATAGTTTCATACTTGCAGAAAAAGAAAAGCTAACTCCTTCTCTATAAGAAAGAAAAAGTTCATTCTCTCCTGTAAGTTCACTTTTTTGGTATACTCTAAACCTTGTATTCATGATATTTCTAGCTGCAAATTTAAAATCATACTTTTCTAAGTGTTTGTATTGAAAGACTATGTCGGTAACTCCCACGCCTTTTTCAATTGCATCTGGTGTTCCGTTTGCACCCACTGCAAAGATTCTATCTCCAAAGAAATTATAGTATAATCCTACTGTAGCGTTTTTAGCCTTCGTTACATACCACTCCCATTTTAAGTTAAAGACGTATTCAGATTGCCCTTGCAAGGGTCTACGTATGTTTGTAGGATCATAAGTTACGGCTCTGTCAACTCTATCTAATACTCCAGAACGAATAGCTACATTTTTCTTGTAGTCAATTACATCTACAAGAGACTTAATAAAGAAGAAGTTCGTTTCTACACGAAAGAGATTCCATAATTCTTTTCTAAAATCAAACTCAATCCCACGAATGTATCCACTTTCTGCATTTGCAAAAGTAAAACGGGCATTGATACTTCCAGCAACTGGTTGACCAACAAGCTCTATTGGATTCGATAAATGTTTATAAAAAGCTCCTAATCCTACATAATCAGCTCCTTTTAAATACCATTCCCATCGAAAATCATAGTTATGAATGTAGGTTCTGCGCAAATCAGAGTTTCCAAATACACGGTCTGCACCAAAATATGGACTAAATCCAAAAGAAGAAAGCTCTCTTAGATCAGGCCTTGTGATTGTTTCAGAATAACCAAAACGAAGATTCATGTCTTCTTTAAATTCATAAACAAAATTGAGAGCTGGGAGTGTATCTTTCGTACGAATTTCTCCAATTCCGTTGTTATCTACTGAACAAATATTGTTGTTTATGGACCAAACGCGAACGAATTCAGACTCCTTGTATTTATTAAAATCACAACCATAGCTCAAGTTGCGTATGTTGTTACTATCCTTCGTAACATATGTTTTTGCTTTTTGATAGTTATTTTCATAACGCACACCGCCTATAAAACGCAGTTTAGGAATGATAGGCATATCTACTTGAGCAAAGGTAGCCTGCAAGCGTTGAATTGCGTTGTAAGCATTTGGTTCTACTTGTCTTTCTGAAAATACTCTTGCATTTGCTAAAACTAAAAGAGGGTTATAAGTGACCTCTCCGGGAACAGGATAAAGAATGGCTAAACCT
>CALDSP010000236.1 GCA_937924465.1 uncultured Leptospiraceae bacterium | reverse complement strand
AAGTCTCTTGTAAATGTCTTATAAAATTTACTAAAAAATGAGATAGTAAAGAATAAAAAAAATCTTAGTAAATATTTTAAGAAACTAACTACTCCTTGAGTCTACAATATAGAACAATCTTTATGTGAGATTTAAGTTTATATTTATGGCTTATTTGTGTTCTCAAAAATAAACTTCTTTACGAAAAATTAAAAAGTCTTTCCTTTGAATTATGAAGCCTTTTCTTAGGAGAGTTATCTTTATTATTATATTTTTCAATGTTTGTTCTCAATTTGATGACTACTATCCTAGTTCTGGAGAATTCTGTGATTTAATAGATAAATCTAACGAATGTATTCAAATTCAATTAGATAAAAAAATTTTTATTTATAAAGAAAATGAATATCCCTTAATTTCTTTAAATCGTGTAAATTATCAAACTATTATTTTTAATCAAATGTATTCTATCAATATTCTCGCAGAACATAGAGTTGAGTTTGAAGGTCCTGAAGGCAAAAAAGTATACTATCGAAAAAAGAAACTGAAAAAATAACGCTCTATGATCAATTTTAAAACTTTTTTTATTTGTTTTATACTTCTCTCGCTCAACGTAAACGCAGATGATCCATTTACTAAACAGTTTCCTAAAACCGGAAATTCTATCCATGAATTCATCCCAAATTCATGGAAAGTTATTGCAGAGGCATGGGGTGATTTAAACTTTGATAAAAAAAAAGATACTGTTCTCATAATTGAATCGACCAACTTCAAAAGAGTTTTATTAATTCTTTTGAATCAAGGAAAACACTTAGAACTTTTTCAAGCTGTAAGAGGTGTAATTCCAAGTAAAACAAAAAAATCAGATTTTTTCTCTGGAATTTCCATAAACTCTGGGCAACTAATTATTGAGCAACAAGGAGGGGAAAATTTAATTTGGAAACTCATTCAAGTTTACAAATTTCGAAAAGATGCTTTTTATCTCATCTCTCAAAAAAATGTTGAAGTTGATATTCACACAGGTAGAATTCGACATAAGGAATTCAATTTTTTAAAAGGTCTTCAAACTACACAAACTTTTTCAAAAGAAGGAAAATTAGAAAGTGAAAGAATTAAAAAATTGCCAAAACAAAATTTGCAAAAACTAGAATCAAAAATATGAAATGTAAATCTTTAAGGGTAATGAAAATTGAAAAAAATCAATCACATTAAAAAGGGACTTACTCTTGTTGAACTAGTTGTTGTTGTAATGATTTTAGCAATCTTGTTTACATTTGTCTCTGTTTCTCTAATGAATTTAATTCGTCCTTCTGTTGCCACTACAGTAGATAAATTTAAAGAAACTTTAATCTATTGCTATAAAACGGCAATGATTCACAATGAAGCAGTCTTACTAAAAATCAATTTGGATGAAAGAAAATATGCGGCATTTAGAGTAACACGTAACGAAGAAGGAATCAAAGAAAGGAAAATCTTAGAAGCAGGATTTCCTTCTCACAGTAAAATTAGAGAAATTATTGATATTCGTGGCATACGTTATGAGGCAGGGGAAATTATTGTTCCATTTACCTATACAGGAGTAGCGGAGGATTATACTTTTCACTTTGGAGATGATTCCAATACCGAACGTTCTGTTTTATTATATCGATACAACGGAAAGGTAGTTGTTAAACCTGGAGAGGTAACACGAGTTGCTAAAGATGATAAATCGGGAACATCGGTTGATTTTGACGAAAACAATGAATAAACGAAGAGGATTTTCTTTGATTGAAGTTGCAATTGCTCTTGCCATTGCTGCCTCTGTAATGGTTTGGACATATTCCATGATTAGTCAAGCTATGATCCAAGAAAGAAGAGCTATTAGTTTAACAAATGCGGTTTTTTTAGCAAAAATTAAAATGTCTCAAATTGAAGCCATGCCTAAGTTAGAGACCACTAGTGCAAAAGGAGAAATTCCGGGTTACGTTGGGTATCAGTATGAAATTGAAATCAAAGAAGAAGAATTGGACTTATTAAAGTTAGCTGAAGGAGGGAATACAAGAAAGCCTGAAGACTTATTAGGAAAGGATAGTAATTCACAACTCAATGAACTTTTGAAAAAACGTGGAAAAGATCAAAGCTCTAAAACAGGAGGGCTTATTAAAGTATTTCGAATTGTTGTAAAAATTATTTATCCCGATGGAGCAAACGATGAGGTTTATGAAGTACAAACGATTAAGTCAACAAATTATTAACTGCAAAGGAAATTTATAAATGTTTGAAGAAAGAAAGTGGACTCTTCTTAGGATTTTTATTACAGATAAGGATTTTTATAAAGGTAATCCTCTTTATTTAGAACTAGTTTTAAAAGCTAAGGATTTAGGATTAGCTGGGGCTACAGTTTTAAGGGGTTTGGTAGGATTTGGAAATTCTCGAATTGTTCATTCAACAGGACTTTTGGCTATGTCAAATGCATTGCCTTTAGTTGTAGAAATCTGTGACGAAAAAGAAAAAATTGAAGAAGCTTTAAAAGTGTTTAAAGTTATGTTAGATGAATCCAAATGTGGTGGGCTCATTACTTTGGAAATAGCCAGAGTGGTTCACTTTTTATAAATATGCCTGATTTCAAATCTATTAGTTTAGTATTTCTAGGAAGTGGAGTTGGTGGGGTCTTGCGTTTTCTTTTATCTCGTTTCTTTGCAAGCTACTATCCATTTTTTCCTTTGGGGACGTTAAGTGCAAATTTACTTGGAATGTTTTTAATTGGAGTTTTCGCTGTTTGGTTTATTGATAAAAATTTACTTCAGTCCCCCTACAGAGAAATGATTCTTGTAGGATTTTTAGGAGGACTTACAACTTTTAGTACTTTTGGTCATGAATCTTTTATGTTATTCAATGATGGACGTTATGCGACATTAGCAATTTATTTTTTAGGAAATTTAATTATAGGATTTGCTCTTTTGATTTTAGGAAGATTTCTAGGAGGATTTTAATGACTCAAGCTCTAATTTATACAACAAAAAATAAAGTTAGAATTTTAACAGCGGCTAGTCTTTTTGATGGGCATGATGCAAGTATAAATATAATGAGAAGAATTCTTCAAAGTAGTGGTGCAGAGGTAATTCATATTGGACATAATCGTTCTGTTTGGGAAGTTTTGGTTTCAGCTATCCAAGAAGATGTGCACTCTATAGCTCTCACCTCTTACCAAGGTGGACATGTAGAGTATTTCAAATATTTAAAAGACTTACTGAAAGATTTTAAGTCTTCGCATATTCAAATTTTTGGTGGTGGCGGGGGGACCATTCTTCCTCAAGAAATTCAAGATTTAGAAAATTATGGAATTAAAAAAATATACTCTCCCGATGATGGAAGAGCCATGGGACTTCAGGGAATGATTAACCATGTCTTAGAAAATTCTGACTATTCTCTTGAGCATTTAGAATCAAATGAAACTCGCTACCCACATCCCAAACTTGCAAGAGAAATTACACTAGCTGAAAATGGAAAAATTTTTCCTAAAGAAAATTATGGAATTGTTATTGGAATTACAGGCACCGGAGGTTCTGGAAAATCTAGTCTGACTGATGAATTGACTCGCCGTTTCCTAAACGACTATCCAAACAAGAAAATTGGAATCTTAGCTGTGGATCCTACAAAGAGAAAAACAGGAGGGGCACTTTTGGGAGATAGAATTCGTATGAATAGTATTTATAATTCAAACGTGTTTATGCGATCTATTGCCACAAGGGAGACTCACCAACCAATTTCAAACTCTTTAACAAATATACTGAACGTTATGCGACAAAATCATTATGATATAATTTTTTTAGAGACTGCAGGAATTGGTCAAGCAGATACTCAAATTACAGAATTTGCAGATATTTGTATTTATGTAATGACACCAGAATATGGAGCTTCCTCACAATTAGAAAAAATTGGAATGTTAGACTATGCCAATTTAGTAGCTATTAACAAGATTGATAAAAAAGGAGGAGAAGATGCTATTCGTGACGTTAAGCGTCAATATCAAAGAAATCATAAAAGATTTGAAGAAGATTATCAAGACATGCCTGTTTTTGGAACCAATGCATCTCAATTTAATAATTCTGGAGTCAATCAATTTTATTTATCTCTTATTCAAGAAATTCAAAATTTACAGAAAGATTTTCCCAATTTTTCTATTCAACTTGCACATAACGAACCTATTCAAA
>CALDSP010000235.1 GCA_937924465.1 uncultured Leptospiraceae bacterium | reverse complement strand
TTAAATCAAAATAGTTTTCCAAAATTTAAATAAATAATTGATTTAATTTTAAGTCATATGTGAAAGATTTATAGTTTCAATAAAACCAAGATTTACTAATTTAAAAACTAGCTCATAAAATGAAAAACTTCATTAGAAATTTTGAAAAAAGTAAAAATCTTTAAATTAGAAAATATGTATTCTAAGATTCTTCTATAACTCTAAATTTGACTATATGAATCAAAGAACGAAGTTGAATGAGTTTTTCAAAAGTAGGTAGGTTGAAGTCCTTCCTAAATTATTTTTAAAGCCCTAGAAAAATTTTTTATAGCAAAATAAGCAAGACTTAGCAAGGCAAGGCATGAGACTTCCATCATTGCCAATAGAAAGTAAACTATCATAAATAGCAGAAATAACCGAGTAAGAATCGGGATCAAACGCATGAAAAGGATTTAAAGAAGGAGGAAAAGCAGAAAATAACCAATTCGAATCCAGTTTTTCATAGCTTTGTCTTACTGCGATTTCAAAAAAGACTGTTTCTGTTTTCAATTATTTTTACTAAAAAAACTTATTAAAAAAGTTTATGAACTTCCATATTAAAATTTATATTTTGAAAAAATAGATTTGGAATCTTTGAAATCAATTTTTGTTTTTCAAATTTGATTTTGGAGTTTTAACCTAAATTATCCATTTGCACGAAAGATTCCCAAGTAAATTAAAAATAAACTTGGTATGGCTAAAAAAAGTACGGCTATTATGTAGGCATAATTTTTTTTACTTAAAGAGGCTTTATATTCAACTAAAGTTTCAGCACACAGACTTTTTCCTGCATGGATCAAAAGAGGATTGAATGAAGAAACCTTTCCATAAGCCGTAACTTGTGTATTTGGAATTAGTCCTAAAATTCTATGCTTTTTTGGGTCTTTACCATGAATTTTTTGAATTTGAACAAATCCCCCACATAAAACGTATCCACTGTCAAGTTCTAAATTTACATTTATTTCAGAGTCTATCATCACTTTCAAAACAGGGATATGACTTTCTATAGTTTTCCAAGTAGAGCGATCTTTTTCTTTCATTTTTTCTTCCACTTGGTATGCTACAAACCCGTTCGAAAATATGGGTTGCTCACTCGAAATTTGTCCGTTTACAAGGACAAACTCTTGCAATGAAAGATCTTTCCAATTGTCTTTTGTAAGCAGCTTAGCACTCTGCATAATTTTGTAACGATCATCCTCTCCGAAAAATCGAATCAAAAAAATAACCAAGAGTAGAGGAATGATTCCACTCCAAACAAGTAAATAATTTTTTTTCAAAGTTTATTTCTCCAAGGTAGCTGTCATGGAGCCTTTGCAGTTTGAAATTCTTGGATCGGGACCGTATGTAATAATTCTTCCATGTATGTATTCTGCATGTTCTAACTCTCCAGTAAATACAACTGTTTTTTTGGCGGTATCTACTTCCCATGCATGGTAGTAAGCCTGATCCACTGGCATCTTACAAACTTCCATAAGCATTTCAATTACATAGTCGTATGTATGTTCATCATCATCCCATAAAATAACTTTCCAAGGGCCACTTGGAATTTTTTCTTCAATTTTTGTTTCTTCTTGGATATTTGGCAGAACTTTAGGCATACTAAGTCAAGTTTTTTGAAGTAAAATAGTTTGTCATTCAAATGTTTTTTTGTTTTCAAAAAATCATTTTCCAATGAATTAGACATTATGAAGATTCAACTTGTTTTTTTAAGTTTCTTTTTTCTTAAAATTTCTTCTCTCTTTTCTTATGAAAAGTGTGAATATTCCTTTGATCCTACTGCAACTAAATTAAAGTTTGCGGCTTTTAAGTTTACAGAAAAAGCCAGAGTAGAAGGGCAGTTTGATTCTTTCAGTGTAGTAGGAAATCCTTCCTCCTCTAAGCTTGCCGAGTTAGCTCGTAAGATTCGTTTTCGTATAAAGATAGATTCCATCAATACTGGCAATCCAGAAAGAGATGGAAAAATAAAAAAATATTTTTTTGGAGAAATGAAAAATACAAAGGAATTGAGTGGATATTTTCGTAACGTCGAAATTTCCAACCAACATGGGAAAGCAGAGCTCATTTTAAAAATGAACCAAAGAGAACGCTCTATTCCAATTGGTCTGACGATCAACGACACAGAAATTCAACTCAAAGGCGTTTTGGATGTTTTGGATTGGAATGCACAAAAATCCCTAGAAGCTTTAAACAAAGAATGCAATGCTTTACACACAGGAAATGATGGAGTTAGTAAACTTTGGAGTGAAGTAGAAATTTCTTTAGTTACTCAACTCAAAAAATCTTGTAAATAGGAGTTTATTTTGCGGCTTTCTTTTGAATGGCTTTGTGATTATGCTAATTTTTCTTCCATACCTTTTGAAAAAATTTTAGAGAAAATTAGTCTCTCTATTTGTGAAGTAGATAAAGTAGAAAATTATTCCTCCGATAAGATTTTAATCATTGATAATAAATCTATTACTCACAGACCCGATCTTTGGTCTCATTTTGGATTTGCAAGAGAGTTAGCCTGCCAATTGGATATTCCCATCTTTTATGATCCTTTTTTAGCTAAAGTTACTTTCTTAAAGAATGAAAAACTCAAAGTAATTTCTACTGCGCATGCTCATTCTTATTATGCTTGTTTCATTCAAAATGTTTCTATTCAAGAATCCAATTTCAAAATAAAAACTCGATTAGAAAAATGTGGAATTCGTTCTATTTCCAATGTTGTAGATGTATCAAATTATGTTATGTTGGAAATGGGGCAACCTACTCATTTCTTTGATGCAGATACTTTAGAAAGTCTAGAAATCTCTGTAGAAAAAGGCTATACTACTTCTTTTTCTTGCTTAGATGAAGTGGTTCGAAATCTAAATGAAGACATAGTCGTAATTGTAAACAACAAAACTCCTATTGCCATTGCTGGAATTATGGGCGGAAAAGAAACAGAGGTTTCTTATAAAACAAAAAATTTAGTTTTAGAATCTGCTGTATTCAAAAGAGAAGACATTCGGAAAGGAAGCCGTTATTTAGAAATTCGAACAGAAGCCTCTATTCGTTATGAAAAGGGACTGGAACGAACAACAGTACTGCCGATCATTCATAGAACAATTCAACTTTTAAAAGAAAATGGATGTTCCGAAATTCTTGTTTTTGAACCTGTAGGTTTTATTCATGAATCCAATAGAATAGTAAACATTCTTACAACTTGGGAGTTTATTTTTAAAAAGCTTGGAAAAATTTTTCCTAAACAAGATATTCTTTCTATATTAAAGAGACTGGGTTTTGAGGTTTTGGAAAAGGAAGAAAACCTAGAAATTTTAGTTCCGAAATATCGGCACAACTATGATGTAACTATTCCAGAAGATATAGTCGAAGAAATTGGACGTTCTATTGGTTATGCAAACATTCAACCTGTCCCCTTGAAAATGGATGTTTTACCAAACACTCTTCAAGAAAGTCGAAATCTAGAAAGAAAAATAAAAGGGTTATTAGCCTTTGAGCTTGGATTCAGAGAGGTATACAATTATTCTTTTGCATCGGAAAAGGAAATTGATTTTGAAAAACAAAAACACAAAGCTCTAAAAATTCTAAATCCCATGCCTGAAGAAAGTACTTATCTTAGAACCTCTACCTATCCCTCTATTTTACACTCTTTACGAAAAAATGAAGATAGATTTGAAATTATTTCTATTTTTGAATTTGGAAGAGCTTATTTTAGAAATGAAGAAGGTGGACTTGGTTTTGAAAAAAAATTTTTCACTATTCTTTACTATAAAAACTATAAAAATGAATCTCTTTTTGATTTAGAAAATCTCTTTCTTGAGTTTCGAGATAAATGCTTAAGTTTATTAAAACGAGTCAATCTTCGTGAATATACAATTCAAAAGAAAACAATTCATTATTTTCATGATCATTCAAGTTTAGAAATTTTTTTCAAAGACAAAAAAATTATGGAACTAGGAATTCTACATCCTAAGATCCAAAAAGAATATGAATTTAAAAAGAAAGTTTTTCTTGCTCGTATTGAATTTGAAAATTTATTAGAAGCCTATCATTCTCAAAAACAAGTGTTTTACTTTCAAGCTCCTTCTGTTTTTCC
>CALDSP010000234.1 GCA_937924465.1 uncultured Leptospiraceae bacterium | reverse complement strand
GCGTAGATTCACTCCAATCACATCATAACCTTGTTCAAGTAAAAGAGCGGCTGTAACGGAACTATCTACACCACCACTCATAGCTACAATAATTTTTTCTTTCAAGAAGTTTTCTCCTATTATTAGATTTTTTTTATTGAAGAAAATTGCGATTGTTTTTTGATTCCTTAAATTCAAATAAGTAAAAGCTTATTTTAAGAAAGTTTAAAAATCCCCTGCAAAAAGCAGGGGAGAGGAGTGTAAATTAGTTAGTGTGGCGATTGAAGAAACTAGAAGCAGGACATCCAGCCTGACCAACGTCAATAAGATTTTTGCTAGCATCTAGACAGAAAATTTGCCACCATGCATTTACTTGAGCAGGTCCAGCGTTGTAAGTTCTTACAAGTCCAGTAGACTTGAAGACTTTTACGGTTGCGCGTGAAGTAGAAATGGAACCTGGGTTGGATGGCATATTTATAGTGTTATAATTAAATACGCTATAACCCCTTCTTGGTTTTGTCCACGTATTTCCTTTGACTGTAACTGTTTCAGGACCAAAACCTGTTACCACATCCACGTCTAAAGTTAAATGTCCACCAATTTTGTTTTTTTGATTCCATACTACTTGGCAATGGTATCCTCCATCTCTACATGCCCCATCTCCATACTCAAGATGAGAATCCAAATCTTTGGGAGTAGAACCCCAAGCTAAAACTATTCTCACCTCATCTGCAGCTAAAGCAGGAGATACCATAATGTTTTGGTTAGCTGAATTTGTGCCAGCAGAGATCACGGTTTGGAAAGTAGTAGCATACCCCGTTCCACTTACTTGCACTGTATAGTTACCTGCAGGAACGTTAGGAATGACATAAGTTCCATCTGCTGCAGAAGTAACTGGAGCTATGGGCTGATTGCTTCCATTTAAAGCAGTAGGACCAGAAGTGTTGTTGATTCCTGGACGCAAGGTTAAAGTTAAACCTGTAGTGATTGGCTGATTCGTGAAAGCATTGATAACTCTTCCAGAAATTGGAGCAGGTGCTTGCGAGCCTGGAATAAAGGTCACAATATCAAAGTTTACAGTTCCACCACTAGGAACAGTCACTACTCCTTCTACTGATACGTACCCAGCAGAAGCAAAACGAATTTTCCATTGCCCTGGATTTACTTGGAAAATGCTATAGTTTGGAGCATTTGTAAATGTAGTAACTCCACTACTTAAGCTAGCTGGATTGACAGGAGCAGTAGGACGAGTGTTAGCCGTTGGATGTACTAACTCAAGCGTATAAGTTCCAGTGAACGGAGCTCCACCTGCCAGAATAACACGACCACTCACGTTTCCTCTGGGACCATCTAGAACAATTTGACCATTGGCAACAGTTGCAGGACCTGTAGATGGCACCGTGATAGGAATTAGTTGTGTTACGTAACCAGGTTTTGTGATTCGGAGCACATAGTTTCCGGGATCAAGATTTGTAATACTATAGTTTCCATTCGCATCTGTTGTGGCAGGTGGAACTTGCTCATCGTGATTGGGTAGTAAACGGCTTGTACTAGGAATAGTAGCTTGATCTCGGCGTATGTTTCCAAATGTAATTGTGTTTGGATCATTGTCAGTATCTATTCCGATTTCTACTGTGGCACCAGAAATAACCCCTGTAGAAATTGCATCTGTAACTGTTCCTTGTACCGTACGACGTGGCAAATGTGCTACAGTATTCGTTACGTTAAGTAATCCTCCGTGAGTGATACTAGTATTATCAGCTTGTGTAGAGGAAGTACTCATATGTTTTAGCGGATCCACTACGATAATGTTATATGAAGAACCTCTAAATTGATACCCATTATTAGCAGCAGCTCCAGCACAATTTGACCCATAACAAACAGAAGCATTTGGATCATTGGCTGTGACTCCATTTGTTGTATCACTTAAAAGTTTTGCAGTGGAATATTGATTGATAGCAAAGGCGACTCTTAGTTGATCTGCATAAGCATTGCAACTAGCACCACTTAGAGAAGTTTGTCCTGGCACTATAGAACTCACTAACGAAGCATTGCTACACAAAGTAGAGAGGGCAGGTGGAATTACAACTTTAGAGTTTCCATCAAAGTTATAAGTTCCATTGTTAGTGAGAGTAATATGGACAACAGGATCTCCGCTTGTAGTAGTATTGCCAAGCATTGCAACAAAGAGTCCAGTAAGCCCATGCCCTTGGTTTGTGTAACCTGTCACAGTTCCACCGTAAGAGTTTTTCGTTCCATCGGAAAGTGTATCAAGAACTACGGTTTGTCCTCCAATTCTAGTTCTATGAGTGGATGGATTCAAGCTGATCGCAGGTGAATTGAAATCTTGTCCATTTAAGGTAACAGTTTCTTCAGAGGAGTTATTATAACCTGGAGCAGAAACATAGTACCTCCATTTTCCAGCGACTGCGGTAAAATAAACAGTAACATTGTCACTTGCTACACTATACATTTTGTTTGCCCAAGTGGTATAGCTCCAAGGACCGGATCCTTGATTACTCGCTACACAGGAATATTGAAATCCACCCGCAGCACAATTTGTTACACAAGTAGAACAAGCTTGAGAAATCCAAAGTTGAGCTAAATTCCGTAGATTATCATCTTGAAGCAAATAAACCAATTGGGAAGGTGGTTGTGTACTATCGGGTTTAAAGTTGATTACTGCTCCATCAATTCTTGGAGGTGAAGACGATGGTCCGGTTACAGTACCTGTAACATTAGATGGTCTTGGAACCATAGCCAAAGGACCTCCACTTTGAGCTACTGAAGTAGCACTACCATCTGCATTGGGTGTAAATGAGAAAGAAGAGGTTTTGGTCAAGAAACCATCTTTGCTCACTTCAATGGAATAAACACCTGCAGCAAGAGTTTGGCTGAAAGAAAATTGCCCACTTGAATTAGAAGTAGTTGTTGCAACTACATTTCCAGAAGCATCTTTTAGCACAACAGTAAAACCAGATAAATCAGTTCCAGCAACAGCAACGTTCAGTAAACTCCAATTCGTTAGATTTGCAGTAGCACTGGAAGCGGGATTCCAAGCGGAACTAATATCGGCAATTGCTACGCTAGTTGGAGTGGATGGATTGTTGCCCAAAAATTTAAATTGGAAACCGGCTTGCATATCAGTAAACGGCTGGCTATAACTAGTTATTCCTGAACCAAGTGCAACGACAGTATAATTTCCATTTGGAAGGTTTGATACATTAAAGGAATAATTTCCATTCGTATCTGTGGTTGTAGTGGCAATCACGTTCCCATTGGAATCTTTCAATTGAACCGTCACACCAGACAATCCACCAGCAGGAACCAGGTTATTTCCGTTTTGATCTACAAATCCGGGAGTCTTGACTGTTCCAGAAATATTCGCAGGACCACTGGTAAGATATAACCTACTTGGATCTAAATCATTGAGAGCAATTTGGTTTGCTCCATTGACTGTTGGATCAAAAGTGAAGTTAAAGTCCTCATAATCATAATTTAAACCATTTCCTGTATTAATTAGAACACGGTAATTTCCGTTATTCAGCTCAGGAATATCAAAGCTGTAATTTCCATTTGCATCAGCATTTGTGGTAGCAATTACATTTCCATTTGAATCTACTAACTGGACTAAAATTTGTGATAAATCTAGGCCCGTATCACTACTGCAATCAATGGAATTTCCGTTGTCATCAAAGCAATTTTGAGGACTAATTTTTCCAGAGACAATGGCAGGACCTTTGGTTGGAACCTCTTGCACCGTTTGAGCGCTGAAATCAGCACCACTCGAAGGGGGGAGAGCTACACCATTTGAATCAAGGGTTGCTTTGAGATCTCCTCCACCAGACGACTCTCCACTTCCCATTAAAGCCACTGACCAAAAGGGAAGCATAGCTTTTTTTTTCTCATTACAATTAGTCAAGGAAAAGGCTAAAAGTAAAGAGAGACCTAAAGCGAATAGGCTTTTACCTCGTAAGGAATAGGGTTTTGAAGTTTTCATAAAATTCTCCTTTTCAATTTAAAATTTTCAATTCCAGAATAAGTCTGGTAGATTGAGTTTATCAAATCGAACTAAAAAGTAAAGCTTTTTTTAATTTTTTCTATTTTTTTTAATATAAAAAGTTAAGTATTTCTACTAATAAACAGAGAATTTCAATCTTTTAAAAAATTTAGGAGAATTTGGATTTATAAGTTATCTTTTTTCACTTCTTCTTCAATAGGCTGAAAAAAGCCCGAATCTTCTAATTTTCTTTTTGTTTCAATGGCAACTTCGTAAATTAGCTTCTTTTTCCTGGAAAATCGATTTTTCAAATATATATCGTAGCTCATTACAAAAGCAATATTTAAAAGAGAAAAAGATAAAGAAACTGCCACTAAAGAAAGAATTGCAACTACGGTAAAACCGAGTATCCACAAGATCGCTATGGAGAAATCGGGATTGAGTTTGATAGTCTTGTAAGCTAACCTAGATGTTTCAAAAACAAGATAACCAAATCCAAAGAAAACTCCACCAAAAATTACAAGGCAAAGAAATAACAAGACAATGGTTTTAATAGTTCTTCCACTTGTTAAGAGAAAAGAAGATTTCATTGCCCGACGTGTAGAATAACCTTTTTCAATTACAAAAAAAGGAGAGAAAATAAGGCGAACCAGAATCCAAAAAAATAAACTAATTCCTAGAATTGCTCTAAGTTTATTAATTCCTTCCAGTTCATCAAAATCAAAAATTGCTTTAAACGCAAGATTGTAAAGAGCATAGTATATATTAAATAGTAAAAATATATGAAAATATTTTTTATAATCGATAAGAAAAATATCCATTTTAATTTTAGATTTTCTTACTAAACCATAATGAAAACGAATTAAACTACAGAAAAAAAAACTTATAACAGGAATACCCATAAAACCAAGTAAAATATTTTGTATTTCTCTTTCATAAGCAAGTTCAAATACAAGAAACATGAAAGAGAAGTAGGTAAGAAAAACAGTAACAAGAAAAAATGAATTCATAACGAGAACTGGAAAAAAATTGTTCGTAACAATTTGTAACCCTTCACGCATATAATTAAATAAAATGTGGGGAGGAATGAGCAGTCTTACTAGAAACTTGAAAAACATCTATATTACTTTATTTTATACTATACACTTGTCAAAATCTTTTAGTACAGGCTCAAAACCTTTTTTTTGGATAACTTTAATTACCTCAGCTAAAGTTCTTTTGTCTTCTGTTTCAAATTGTTCTAAAGTTTCCATGCCTTGATAACCTCCGGGCTCTGTTTTTGATTCAGCAGACATTTGAGTAATTCCTAATCCAATTAAATTGTCTCTCAAGTTAGGATTTTCTCTTGTAGAAAGTACAACCCCTATATCTCGAAAATAAATTCTTAAAGCAAAAATGTATCTTAAAAACTCTCTTATAGAAACTTTGTAGTTTACTTCAAAATTTCCCTCTGCAGGTCTAAACCTTGGAAGAGAAACTAAAATTTGAGAACGCCAATAAGTTTTCATAAGATATTGCACGTGACGTCCTAAAAAACTCATTTCTCCCAAAGGATGAGAAAGTCCAAGTAATGCTCCTACTCCAATTTTACGAAAACCTGCTTTTCCTCCTCTATCAGGTCCTTCCAAACGATAATTCATGTTCTTTTTAACTCCTCGAATATGATACTTTCTATAAGCCTCTGTATCATAAGTTTCTTGATAAAGAGTAAGCCCATCTGCCCCTGCTTCAATGATCTGTTTATAGTCTTCTTCATTCATGGGATAAATTTCAATTGAAACAGAAGAAAAATATTCTTTCAAAATTTTTACTGATTCCACAATTTTTTTCAAAGGAGTTTTAGAATAATCCTCCCCTGTTAAAAGTAAAACATGTTCAATTCCTTTAGAATGAATAATTTCTGCTTCTTTAATTAGTTCTGCTTCTGTAAGTGTTTTTCTTGGAATTTTATTTTCAAAACTAAATCCACAATACAAACAAGAAGAACGACATTCATTTGATAAATAAAGAGGCATATAAAGTAAGATAGTTTTCCCAAATCTCTCAAGCGTAATTTGACTTGAAAGTTGAGCTAATTCCTCTAAATACATATCTGCAGAGGGAGAAACTAAAGCTAAGTAATCTTCAAAATTCATTCTTTTATAAAGAGCATTGGAAAGAGCTTTTAAAACATCTCTAAAAGTTTTCTGTTGAATGTGCAAAATTTCTTCTTTAAAATCAAGACTTTGAAAAATTTCTAGAAAGCTCATCTTTTATCCTTCAATTTAATTTTAATATAAAAACCCAAGGTTTTAAAACTTCTGTAAATCTTTATTTTTTAAAAATCCAATTTCTTCGTCTAACGTTAGATAAAAACTCTTTGCTTGAATATAATTTAAATTTTACAGTCTGCAGAAATAGGAAAATGATCGGAAATTTTTTCTAAATTTTTTCGACCTTCTACTTCTTGAAAAATTTCATCTAATCTCCAAACCTTACCTTTACAAAGAATAGCATTGGCTTTATCTGTAAAAATAAGATCATGTCTTTGATTTGCAAATGTAGTTGGCTCTTTGATTAGTTGTTCTAGATAAATCAAATAAGGTAGAGTAGCTAAAAATTCTGCTTTTTGATAGTTACTTCCTGTATTAAAATCCCCTCCAAAAAAAATTTTATAATCAGAATAATTTTTATAAGCAAAGTCCACCACTTTTTGAAAATTTTTTAGTTCTTTCTTATCCCCTGGTGTAGAATGAAAAGCGACCAATAAAAATTTTTTTCCTTGATAGTAAAAAAAGAATAAACTTGGTGAACGAGAAAACTCTTTTTCTTCATCTTCATATTCTAGCTTAGAAAAGTTTTCCGACCATTCTTCTTTAATACATGCAAGATATTTTTCTTTTCGTCTAGAAATTTTTAAAGACTTAGGTTCACTCTCTAAACAAAAATAATTTTCTCCTTTTTCTTGAAAGGCTTCCTCAAATGCTTTAGCCATATCAATACCAGCAGAACGAATTTCAATATATACAATACTGTCACATGACGTAGAAAATTTTAATATATAATTTCCCTTATTTTCTCTTTTGAGTCCAGCTAAAGAAAGATTTTTTACATTCCAAAAGCAAATTCTAAAAACACGATCGTTTTCTTTTGCTAAAGGATTTTTAACTAAAAAAGTTTTACAATCAATAAAAAATAAAAATAGTAAGAGGCTTAAAAAATAATTCTTCACTTTGAAATTTTATCTCCTAAATATATTTTACTAAGATTCATAAATGAAAAATTAGTTTTATATTCTTTATCGATTTCTTCCCCGCGCTTTTGCATAAATTCTTGGGAATATCTTTGTTTTTCCATGGAACAAACTACAATAATATTTCCTGATCTTTCTTTTTGAAATATATAAATATTTGGAAAATTCTCTCTCATATTTTGAATATCTTGAAGATAGTCTTTATGATAATTAATATTAAATACAACCACCCCTCTGGAAGTGAGATTTTTTTTTATGTGATTAAAAAAATCTTTTTCTTTTTGTTTTAAATTTACTCCTGTTGGATCGGTATGTTTGGATGGTTTTAGAAAAGCATCCATGAAAATAATATCATAAGAGTTCTTAGAGTTTTTTAAAAATTCATATACATCTGCAATTATGATCTTATTCATTTTATTTTCTTTTAGGTTAAAATATTCTTTTGCAATTTTCAAAATCTCAGGATCAATTTCCACAATATCCATTTGGATTTTAGGGAAATAATAATTTACAAAATGGACCATGCTTCCTCCTCCTAATCCAGCTAATAAAACTTTTTTAGGTATATCTCCTATCAAAAAGCTAGAAAACATTTTTTGTGTGTACAACAGAAATAACGTTTGCGGTGAGGAAAGATCCAAAGTAGATTCTACGACCTCTTCTCCTGAATCTCTTACAAAAATAAGAGATCTCAAACTACCATAATCTACAATTTTAATATGGGAATACTTAGAATAAATTTCCTTAACTAGCTTTTCTTTAGAAAAAATGCAAAATACGAAAGCAAAATATAAAACAATGAACAATAGAGTTTTCTTAAACATTTATACTCCTTACATAATTTTGATTCTGAAAACTACCTTTTAAATTTAGTTTTCGATAAATCTTTGTTAATACTTGTCATTCTTTTTAAAAGAAAAATTTTGACTTATGCCATATGTTTTTTTATCTGAATGAAATAAAACAAAGAAACCCCTACTACAATTTAGCAAAAGAAGAAGCAATTGCCATTAATATGAAAGAGTACAACATAAAAGCAGGTCTTCGGTTTTGGAGAAATCCAAATTCTATTGTACTTGGAATTTCCGATTCTCTGTCACATAACGTAAATGAAAAAATTTTAAACGAATGGCTAAATTCTTTTGAAAATTTGAATCTCAAGAAAAAATTTTTTTCCAATCTCATCTATATTGCAAGAAGGGCTTCTGGTGGTGGAACAGTACTACAAACTTTTGATGAAAATTTGAATTTTTCTTTTTTTGTAGATCGAAACTTAAAACCTGAACTCAATTCAGTTGTTCACTCATACCAAATTTTTTTAGGACTCGTACAAAAAGCCCTAGAAAAGCAACAAATTTTTGTAAAACTCAAAGGACATTCAGACCTGTCAT
>CALDSP010000233.1 GCA_937924465.1 uncultured Leptospiraceae bacterium | reverse complement strand
CATGAAGTATGAAAACATCAATGAATATTTTCATGATCACCCTGAAGATCCAGAAGGAAAGAATATGGGACTTGCTTTTTCTATCATTCTTCTCAAAGAAGCTGGACTTCGTCCCGATCTCATGCGTTTTGGAAAACCAGGTTTAGGCGGTTACTCTCGCATTGAAATTCCTTTCATAAATGAATACAAAAGTATTCGGGATAGAATCCTCAACGATGAATCTATTGTTCCATTTGAAAAACCAAACCTCATTCCACCTCAATTTAGAGAGCAGTTTGAGGCAAGATTAAAAGCATTGGGAATTCGTTAATTATTAGGCATTTAACTCGGCAAGAGCTTTTTCTGCTTGCTCATTGTTTGGCGGATTGCCATGCCATTCAGGTTTGTTTTCCATAAAACTCACTCCTTTGCCTAAGATAGTTCGAAATACAATCAAAGTGGGAGAACCTGTATGAGCCTTAGCTTTTTCAAAGGAATCTAAAATTTCCTCCATGTTATGTCCATCTGCTTGGATGAGATTCCAACCAAATTTCTGGAATTTTTCTCCAAGGGGTTCTAATTTTAAAACCTCTTCTGTAAATCCATCAATTTGAATAAAGTTTCTATCCATAAAAGCAATTAAATTATCAAGTTTATAGTGCACTGCTGACTGTGCTGCTTCCCAAGTCATTCCTTCTCCACACTCCCCATCAGAAATACAAACATAAACTTTGTGAAATTGATTTTTCAGTTTAGCTCCAAGAGCCATTCCACAAGCTACAGAAAGCCCTTGTCCCAGTGAACCTGAAGAAGTCTCTGCCTCTGGTAAATATCGAGTAGAAGGGTGTCCTTGGAGCCGACTTCCAAGTTTTCGAAATGTAGATAGTTCCTCTAATGGAAAATAGCCTGAAAGTGCCATCGCTGCATAGCGAACTGCACAAACATGTCCATTTGATAAAACCAACCTATCCCTTGTTTCCATAAATGGATCTTTGGGATTGTGATTTAAAACATGAAAATACAAAGCAGAAAAAATATCTGCAAGTCCCAAAGGTCCACCTGGATGTCCAGATTTTGCTTCTGCAACCATTTTTATAATTTCAATTCGAATTTGTTTAGCTTTATTTTTTAAGTCATCTAAAGTTTGCATAATGAGTTTTCTATCCAATTAAAAAAGTGTATACAATCAGAAATTTTAAAGGCAATCAATTATAAAATAATTTTTTTGTTAGAAGTCAATAAAAGTTGGAAATTATTTTACAAAAGGGCATTTTAATATTCCAAAATATACTTCTTCTCGCTTATAAATTTAACAACACTTGAAAGATTTCCCTAAAATAAAAATCTGGGTACTTATGAAAATCTTTTTAATTGGAATAGGCGGGATTGCCATGGGAAATCTTGCCAAAATGCTTTTTGACTTAGGTCACGAAGTAAGTGGTTCTGATGAAAATCTTTATCCCCCAATGAGTGAAGAATTGAAAAAATGGGGTCTTCCTACTTATCTTGGTTTTGAACCCAAACATTTAAAAGGAAATGATTTAATCATTGTAGGAAATGCAATCTCAAGAGGCAATCCTCAAGTTGAAGAAATGTTAGCAAAAGGTATGGAATACATGAGCATGCCACAAGCAATTTCTCATTTTCTTTTAAAAGGAAAAAAAGTCATTGTAATTGCAGGAACACATGGAAAGACCACAACTACTTTTTTGGTTCATCATATTTTAAAAGAGGCTGGAATTTCTGCAGGACTTTTTGTTGGTGGAATTCGACAAGATGGACATGCAGGATTTGAACTTGGAAGAAGTGAATTCTTTGTAATTGAGGGAGATGAATACGACTCTGCCTTTTTTGATAAGAGTTCAAAATTTTTACATTATAGACCATTTTATTTAGGACTTACCGCTTTAGACTTTGATCATGCTGATATATTTCCAAATTTAGAATCTATTCAAGTTATGTTTTCTAGACTTTTACGCCTCGTTCCAAATATAGGAAAAATATTTTATTATAAAAATTCAAAGTCTTTAGAATCAATTTGTAAAAATTTTCCTTATGCTCCAGTAGAAACTTTTACGTTGGGTGACAACGATTCTATTTTAACTTTACATAAAAATCAACTGATATTAAGAGAAAGTAAAATTCCTATTCAAACCAAACTGATCGGAAAGCATAATTTTAGAAACATAGAACTAGCTTTACGTATAACAAAAGAAATTCTTGAAAAAAATTTTTCAAAAGCAATTCGTGCTTTATCTACTTTTCCCGGAGTAAAACGCCGACAAGAAATTCTATATCAATCTAAAAATAGTATTTTAATAGAAGATTTTGCTCACCATCCCGTTGCAATTCAGGAAACCATTCAAGCTGTAAAAATGGCTTATCCAAATTATAAAATTCTTTCTCTTTTTGAACCAAGAAGTGCTACTTCTCATAGGAATGTATTTCAAAAAGAATTTTCTTATTCTTTCCGAGGTTCAGAATGTGCTTTTGTAACAGAAGTTTTTAACCTAAAGAAAGTCTCAAAAGCAGAAAGATTAAATGTAAAAAAACTTATCCAAGAAATCCCAACTAATTCAAAAATTCAAACTGCAATTTATTCCAAAACTCCAACAGACTTACCTAAACTGGTTGAAAAATATCTCCAAAAAAATCAAATTTCTAAACTTATCATTTTAGCCATGTCTAATGGGGCCTTTGGTGGAATTTACCCAAAATTACTTGAGTTATTGAAAAGGAGAGATCATGAACTTACTTCAAGAAATTGAAAATATTTACAAACAAGCACAAATAAAATTCCAAAGTCTTATAAGAGAATCAGAAATAGATCCTACAAAGAATGAATTTATTGGAAAGAAAGGAAGTCTAACTCACATTCTCAAACAACTTGGAAGTCTTTCAGTAGAGGAAAAGAAAATAATAGGAAAAAAAGCAAATGAAGTTCAACAAGCCATTGAAGGACTTGTAATAGAAACTCGTAAAAGACTCCAAGAAAAAGAAATCCAAGCTCAAATAGAATCAGAAATCTTTGACGCGTTACGTCCAACGCCAAGTAAATTACAAGGTGGACTGCATCCTATTACAAAGATTCAAATGGAAATTGAAGATATTTTTGTATCAATGGGTTTTCATGTAATGGATGGTCCTGAAATTGAAACTGACTATCATAACTTTGAAGCATTAAATTTTTCAGAAGATCATCCTGCTCGTGAAATGCAAGATACATTTTATACAGATGATAAAAATTTACTCCGAACTCACACTTCCCCAATTCAAGTAAGAGCTCTCAAATTACTCACACCTCCTTTCAAGATGATTGCTCCCGGACGAGTTTTTCGTTATGAAGAAATTGACGCATCTCATGAAAATACATTTAATCAAGTAGAAGGAATGGTAGTTGGAGAAGATATTTCTATTGCCAATATGCTTTACGTTATGCAACAACTTCTTATAAAAATTTTCGACAAAGAAGTAAATGTTAGACTTCGTCCAGGTTATTTTCCCTTTGTAGAACCCGGATTTGAGTTGGACATACAGTGTTTTGTTTGTGGTGGAAAAGGTTGTTCTGTTTGTAAACATTCGGGATGGGTTGAGCTTTTACCTTGTGGTCTCATTCATCCAAATGTTTTAAAGCATGGTGGCTTAAATCCCAACCAGTGGACAGGATTTGCTTTTGGTTTGGGACTAGATAGACTGGTTATGATGCGTTATGGAATTCATGATATACGCTACTTTAATTCTTCAAATCTGCGATTTTTAGAACAGTTTTCTCAAATTTAAGTCTAAACTACAATATTAAAGACAAGAAGGGTATAAAAATGAAGTTACTGAAAATTGCATTCATTTTTCTTTTTAGTTCAGCTCTTTTAGCAAGTGACAAAATCACAAGTGATTGCACGTTTAAAGGAAAAAAATTATATGGGAAAGTACAATTTGTAAACTACTTTGCTGATTTTAAAGTTCAAGTTGTAGATAATTTGCCAGACCTCAAAGTGCAAATGGTCAACCACTTCCCAAACTCTTGTGGAAAATGGCAAGTAGTGGAGCATTTTCCAGACTTCAAAGTACAAATTGTGAATCATTTTGCAGATTTCAAAATTCAATTTGTAGATTTTAATCCCGGAGTAAATTAATCTAAAGCATTCATGTTGTTTCGTTTTATAACTACTTTTCTTGTTCTATTATTTCAACTAGAAGCAAAAGTAGCTTTAGATAAAAATTGGAGCTACTCTGAATCCGAGTCCTTAAATTGGAATATAGAAAATTTAAATGAAATTCCCAACTTTTTTAACTTAGAATGGCAAGAAATTCATAATTCTCAAAATCTTCCAAGTAACAAAATTTTTCTATTAAAACTAGAAAACCCAAATCTAAAACTAGAAAATCCCAGTTTATTGATTCCTAAAACAGCTTTTTCAATCAAAGTATTTTGTGGAGTAAAAAAAATTTATGAATTTTCTAATCCATCTCAATTTCAACCAAATCAATTTTTAGGATGGATTTTTCATAATATAAATATTCCCCAATATTGCTCTTTTGAAAAAAATTTTTATTTCTTACTTTATACAGAACTGAACATTCGATTTGTAATTCCTATTATAGACAACAAAGAAAACACTGTTACGAGTATTTTTG
>CALDSP010000232.1 GCA_937924465.1 uncultured Leptospiraceae bacterium | reverse complement strand
AGTCCTACTTTTTTTTCTTTTGTGCCACCACCTGGGCCTGCAATTCCTGTAACAGATATAGAGTAATTTGTATCAAATCGTTCTTGTAGTCCATTTGCCATTTCTATTGCAGTTTGTTCACTTACAGAACCATACTCTTCTAAGGTTTGCTTAGAAACTCCTAAATAAAATTCTTTGATTCTATTATTATAAGCAACAATCGAACCTATATAATAAGCTGAAGAGCCCGGCATATCTGTAAATATTTTAGCAATTAAACCTCCTGTACAACTTTCAGCAGTTGCTACGGTAGATTTTGAATCAATCAATAATTTATGTACGTCTACAAAAACATTATCTGTCATGTTATGTTTATACTTTTCGATGAGTAAATTTTTTGCTCTTTCAAAAAGTTCATAATTGTCGGAGCGAAAACTTACTTGTATGTAACCTGGCTTGGCAGAGACTCCCCACTCTAATTCTTGTTGTAAAAATACATCAGGATGAGACTTTATAAAAGTTTCTTGAAAGACACCTTCCGTAACTCCCCAAATGGATTTTGTAAAGAAAGTATTTTCATTGGTTTCATACTCTCGTTTAAAAATTTTTAGAAAATACCTTTGAAACATAGGTTTCATTTCTTTTGGTACGCCGGGAAAACAAGCAATTCGGGTAGAGTCGTTTAATAAAAGAAGAAAACCTGGAGCAAGCCCTACTTCATTTTCCAAGACAATGGAAGTCTCGGGAACTTTAGTTTGTCTTGCAGAAACCGGTAGCAATTCTTGGTAAACCTTTCCCTTCTGTTCAGAAATATAGATCAGTTTTTCATAGGCTTTATCGTGAACCCTTAGACCTTTTCCAACAATTTCACTCACTATATCTAAAGTGTGATCATCGGCTGTGGCACCTAAACCTCCCGTCATAACAATTAATTTTTCACCATCTTCTTCCATTATACTATAAATTTCTTTCTTAATAAGCTCGGGCTTGTCGGGAAGAATACTAATCTTTCTGGCAAAATATCCCAGGCCTGAAAATTCATTTGCAATCCATTGAGAGTTTGTATCTAGACTTTTTCCACTTGTAAGTTCTGTTCCAGTAGCTAAAATATAAATTTTTAATTTCATAGTTCTTTCTCCAGTCTTTCAGGTGCGTTAATTCCAAGTAAATGTAAAGCTTTTTGAATGCAAATTTTAGTTACATAACACAAATAGCCTAAACCATTGCGAACATTACTATCACATTCTTTTAGCTTATTTTCTTTCATAACATAAAAACGAGAAAAAATTTTACATAAATTAGTCAAATATACTGTAATACGATGCGGCTCCATTGAAGTAGCTGAATCCCAAATTTCTTCAGATAAGCGCGCAACGTAAAACATAAGTTTAAGCCGTTCTTCTGTAGGTTCCAATGCTAAAAAATCTTCTGTATTTATGTTTAATTCTACTTCTCGAAATATAGAACAAATTCTAGCATGGGCATACTGAATATAAAAAACGGGATTTTTTTCAGATTCTTCTTTAGCTAGGTCTAAGTCAAAATCTAGTGGAGTTTCTAAAGCTCGCATTACAAAAAAATAGCGCGCAACGTCCTTTCCATGTTCTCCTAAATATTCTATTAAATCTCTCATAGTTTGAAAAGAGCCAAGCCTTTTACTCATTTTCAGTTTTTCGCCCTTAGATAAAAGGTTGACTTGCTGTGCTATAATCACTTGAAATTTGTCTTTTGGATATCCAAAAGCTTGCATAGCTCCAGAAAGGCGAGCAATGTAACCATGATGATCCGGTCCCCAAATGTCTATAATTTTTGTAAATCCTCTATCTATTTTAGTTTTATGATATGCAATGTCTGCAAGTAAATAAGTGGGACGACCATCCTCTCGCACAACGACCCTATCCTTATCATCTCCAAAATTTGTGGAAAGGAAAATTTTTTTTCCATCTTGTTCAAAGATATAATTTTGTAAATTATTTAAAACACTGAATACTTTTCCCTGTTCATGTAAACTCCGTTCACTATAAAAATTATGAAACTCAACCCCAAATTTTTGAAGATCTGATTTTTGTGATTCTAGAATTTCTTTTGTTGCCAAAATAGAGTATTTTTCTGAGAGCTCAAAATACTTTTTATCTTGTAAATTTTGAACAAATTCTACTTTGTTTTTTTCATAAATTTGAATTGCAATTTCTTTAAGATACTCTCCTCTATATCCATCCTTTGGTAAAATATTTTTTTCAAAAATTTCATCTAGTGAAAGTTTCTCTTCTTCTTGAAAAGAAATTGGCTCACCTAAAAACTCTCGTAAACGACAAAGGCAAGATACTCCTAGTAAAAAAACTTGATTTCCATAATCGTTCACATAATACTCTCGAAAAACTTCATGTCCACTCACCTCAAGCAAGTTACAAATGCTATCTCCAGTAGCAGCAGCTCTAGCAGAAACAATATTGAGAGGACCTGTAGGGTTAGCACTTACAAACTCAAAAATAATTTTTTGCGGCTCATTGGTTTTTACAAATATATCTTCCTTTGAGAAGAGATTGAGAATGTAATTTTTTAGATATGTTGGATGAATTCGAAAATTAATAAATCCGGGTTGAGTAAAAGTAATTTCAGAAAACATAGGTTCAAAAGGCTTTAAAGCCTCTAAGAGAATATTAGAATTTTCTAATGGATTTCCTAAGATTTCTTTATTTTCAAGTAAGAAAGAAGTAGAGTAATCTCCAAATTTTTCGTTACGTGAATATTCTACTTTCACTTTTAAACTAGAAACTTTGAGTTTTTTTTGTAAAAGAAATTTATTTACTCCATTTATCAAATGGTTTAGTACAATTTGCTTTAAAGTCTCTTTTTCTTGCATAAAATATTTACCTAAGAACTAAACGATATTTTTTGTTTTCATTTCAAAAAAATTTTTATTTCACAATATGAAAATAAACAAGGTCTTTTTTGTTAATTTTTAAATTTACCAAACTGTGTCAATTTTTTGGATTTTATTAGTTTATGTTTCAAAGAATTTCTTTCTCCTTTATGTGATAACAGCCCGGATATTGAATAGCAATTCCCCCTGCTTTATTTGCTAACCTTACGCAATCTTCCATTTTATAACCTTTAGTATAAAAGTGTGTAAATGTAGCGATAACAGTATCTCCAGCCCCTGTAACATCAAAAACTTTTTTACTAACTGTTGGAAATAAAAACTCCTCTTCTTGGCTATAATAATAAATTCCATCTTCACTGCGAGTAAGTAACACATTTGCATTTAGTTCTCTAAAAAGTGATTTTGCCGCTTCCAAATCATCTTGAATATTTGTCATTTCTCGAACCTCGGCACGATTTGGTTTTATAACAAAAACATTTTTATAAAAGTCCTTGTGGTTTGGTTTGGGATCTACTATAATTGGAATATCTAAAGTTTTTAATTCCTGCATGAGTTTTTCTGATATAGTGCCTTTGTTATAATCAGAAACTAAGATGATTTGGACGTTACGTAACAAAGCAATGATTTCATCTACATGAGAAGAATCAATGTAAATTTTTTTTTCAATATCTTTACGATAATGATAACGTCCGTCAGTAATAGACAAGACTCTTTCTTTTACTATAGTGCTTCTTTGGGGATCGTGTATTAAATTTACTTGAATAGAAAAACTTTCTAGTAAATCATTTAATAGCTTAGCATTTGTATCCTCCCCCACTACACTTACAAGCAAACACTTAGAACCTAAACTTACTAAATTGCACGCAACGTTTCCTGCTCCTCCCGGCTTGTATTCTGTTTTTTCTACTGTATAACAAGGAGCTGAACTCTCTGGATTGATTCTATTTGAACAATAGTCGTACTTATCTAAAATTAAATCTCCAATGACTGCAATCATAGTTTTGTTTTAGTAAAAGTAATACCTGCTTTTTCAAGTCGGGGAATTAGAACCTTTCCAATTCCAATAGCAGAAGTTACTACTCCAAAATGATTCGGGGTTTCATCTTCAATTAAACTTAAAGCACATTCGGCTAGCATTTTTGAGGTATCTCCATAGCCTGGATCTTTTCCTCTTACCTCAACTAACAATTTTTCTTTTGGAGTTTGAACTAAAATACTATTTAAAAAACGATTGCTTTCTCGAATTTTTTGATTGGGACCTTCTCCACTTTCTTTTAAACTAAGTAAAAATTTTCTTGTAAGCTCAAATTGAGAAAGTCCATAAAGCAAACCTATTCCCAGAGCACCAAAAATAAGAGAAGGAATTTTTTCCACACCTGCAAAATGTCCATAAGTAAAATTTTCTCCATACTCTGAATAAAAGGCAGCAGAGCGTAAAACAACTTCTACGTCTACAAAAGGAAGAGGAACTCCAATCCAATGATTCAACTCTCTATAATGAAAACTAAGAGGCATAGCATTTACGTTGCGTGGAGAAGCAGTTGATTTTATATAAGTAATAAAACCATCTCTACGTTCCCATTCAGACTCCTGCATAATTCCAATAGCCGATGCCCAAGTTCCCCCAGAAATACTTTTCCAAGCAGAGAGAGGATCAGAAGGGTCTGAATCCACTTGGATCATGCACGTAACGTCCACATTTGTTTTATCTTCTAACTCTTGCACGGCATAAAAAACTCCCATATCAGAGGGTATGCTATCGTATCCACAGCAATTGATAATTTTGACTTCTTTTTCTTTGGCTTGCCTATGGTAAAGCCGAACCATATTTTCTACAAAACGTCCTTCTCCCGTAATATCCAAATAGTGTGCTCCTCCATCAATACAGGCTTTTACCAGAGGATCTCCATATTTTAGATACGGTCCCACTGTAGTCACCACAACCTTACTAGCAAGAGCCATTTCCAAAAGCGTACGGGGTTGCAATGAATCAGCATAAATGACGTCAAGTGACAAATTTGGGTAAAGAGCAAGCAAACGTTTTTGTAAACCCTTTAGTTTTAATTCGTTTCTTCCAGCTATAGCTAAACGATGTTTTTTTTCAGCACAAACATTTGCAAGATACTCCGCGGTCAAGCCTCCAGTAAATCCTGTTGCACCAAAAAGAATAATTTCATATTTTTTTTCCATACATCATCCCTCTATAATCTGAAATTTTTCATTGGAAAGGCTTTTGTAATTTCTGCTACCTCATTTTTTACTCTTTGAAAAGTTTTTTCATCCTGAATGTTTTCTAATAAATCACAAATCAAATTCCCAATTCTTTCAAACTCTGTTTTTCCAAGTCCTCTGGTAGTAAGAGCAGGAGAACCCAAACGTATTCCAGAAGTCACGGTAGGAGGTTTTTCATCAAACGGAATTCCATTTTTATTCACTGTAATATTTGCTTCATCAAGTTTGTTTGCTGCCTCAAGACCTGTAAGTCCTTTAGAAGATACATCAACTAAAATAAGATGATTATCAGTTCCACCTGAAATTACTCTAAACCCACGTTTTAAAAATACTTCGCATAACGTTTTGGCATTCTCAATCACATGACTTATATAATCTTTGAAACTTGGTTGGAGTGCTTCTCCAAAGGCAACTGCTTTGGCTGCAATCACGTGCATAAGAGGTCCCCCTTGTACACCGGGAAAAACACGAGAGTTTAAAATTTTTTCGTTTTCTAAATTAGAAAGAATGAGTCCCCCTCTTGGACCACGTAACGTTTTATGAGTGGTCGTTGTTATAAAATCACAAATTCCAATTGGCGTTGGGTGAAATCCTGTAGCAACGAGTCCTGCTATGTGAGCAATATCTGCCATAAGTTTGGCTCCCACGTCACGTGCAATCTCCTTGAACTTAGCAAAATCAATTATACGAGGATAAGCGGAGGCACCCACTACTATTAGTTTAGGTTTGTGTTCTTTAGCAAGTTTTGCAACACTATCATAATCAATTCGGTGATCCTCTAGTCTTACTCCATAAGAAACTACTTTGTAATTGCGACCACTAAAATTTACGGGAGAGCCATGAGTCAAGTGCCCACCATGTGCAAGGTTCATTCCCATAAAAGTATCTCCAGCATCCATAGCTGCTAGAAACACTGCCATGTTTGCCTGTGCTCCACTGTGAGGTTGCACATTCGCATACTCTGCTGAAAAAAGTTTTTTTGCTCTATCAATAGCTAGTTTTTCAATAACATCTGCATTTTCGCATCCATTATAATAACGCTTACCTGGGTATCCTTCTGCATATTTATTTGTGAGAGTAGAGGTGTAAGCCTCTAGTACCGCTCTTGAGACAAAGTTTTCAGAAGCTATAAGTTCTAAACATTTTTCTTGTCGTTCATCTTCTTTTTGAATTGCATGTGCTACTTCGGGGTCCTGACTTTTAAGAACATTTATCATGAATTCAAAATTTTTCAAGCTAGTGAAAAATAAAATCATAAATTAAAAATCATCTAATTATTCTTTCTACTTGTCTAAAAAACTGTTTTTAAAAGATTTGTTATGGAAAGAATTTCTGAAATATGTATAAGTTTCCACATAGAAATATATTAGATGCCGATCAATTTTCCAGAACAGACCTTGACTTTATCATTCAAAAAACAAAGATTATCCAAAAACTCTTCAAACAAGGTAAAACTTTTGGAATGCTCAGAGGGAGACTCTTAGCTTCTCTTTTCTTTGAAGCCTCTACTCGAACTAGACTTTCCTTTGAGTCTGCTATGGAACGATTAGGAGGGAGAGTAATTTCCACAGTAGGATTTCAGTTTTCCTCTATTTCTAAAGGGGAAACTCTCTACGATACAATGAAAATGGTTGAGGCATATGCAGACATTGCAGTCATTCGCCATCCTGTAGAAGGTTCTTCTAGAATTGCAGCAGGTGCTGTGAGAATGCCTGTTATCAATGCAGGAGATGGAGCAGGACAACATCCAACTCAAGCTCTTTTAGATATGTTCACAATAGAGGTAGAAAAAGGAAAGGTAGAGGATTTAACAATTGGTTTTATTGGAGACTTAAAATATGGAAGAACCATTCACTCTCTTGTCAAACTTTTACGTCATTATAATGTTCATATCATTTTCATTTCTCCAGAAGAATTGAAACTCCCTGACTCTTATAAAAAAGACTTCAAGGACTCTGTTTTAACCTATGAAGAAACAAACGACATAAAAGCTATATGGGATTGTGATGTTATTTACGTTACGCGCATACAAGAAGAACGTTTTGCCGATCACAAAGAATATGAAAGACTAAAAGAAATTTACAAAGTAAATAAAGAACTCATTCTTGCTTCTAAAAAAAATACAACAGTACTTCATCCTCTTCCCAGAGTTACTGAACTTTCTACCGATGTAGACGACCTCCCAAATGCAGCATACTTTCGTCAGGCAGAATATGGAGTAGTTGTGCGTATGGCTCTTTTATGTTTACTTTTAAATGTAGAAATCCATGAATAAAAAAGGACAAATCACGTGGCAAAAATCAATGAAAATTATTTAAAACTCAAAGCAGGATATTTATTTCCAGAAATTAGCAAAAGAGTAAAAGCCTTTTCAGAGGCAAATCCAAACAAAACAATCATTCGCTTAGGAATTGGGGATGTAACTTTACCACTTCCTCCTTCTGTTGTTCAAGCATTTAAAGAAGCAGTCGAAGAAATGGGAACTCAAGAAGGATTTAAAGGATATGGTCCAGAACAAGGCTATCCATTTTTAATTGAAAAAATTCTTGAGCATGACTTTCTCTCTCGTGGGGTTAAGTTAGAGATAGATGAAATTTTTGTATCCGATGGTTCCAAATGTGATACAGGAAATATTCAAGAAATTTTTTCTCTGGATTGTAAGGTTGCAGTCACCGACCCCGTCTATCCTGTTTATGTAGATACAAATGTAATGGCAGGTCGCACGGGAGAGGCTAATGAAAATGGACGTTACGCGAATTTAGTTTACTTACCTTGCACAAAAGAAAATTCTTTCCAACCCGAATTTCCTAAAGAAAAAGTAGACTTAATTTATCTCTGTTATCCAAACAATCCAACCGGAACTACAATTACGAAAGAAAGACTTTCCGAATGGGTCAAATTTGCAAAAGCAAACCAAGCCATTATTTTATATGATGCAGCTTACGAAGCCTTTATAACAGAGTCTCATATTCCACATTCCATTTTTGAAGTAGAGGGAGCCAAAGAAGTTGCAATGGAATTTCGTTCTTTTTCTAAAACTGCTGGATTCACTGGAACACGTTGCGCTTATTTAGTAATTCCTAAAGAACTTAAAGGTTACACAAAAAATGGAGAAAAAATTAGTTTAAACCAACTTTGGAATAGACGTCATACAACAAAATTCAATGGAGTTTCTTATCCTGTTCAAAAAGCTGCAGCTGCTTGTTATTCTGAACAAGGAAAAAAAGAAGTCCAAGCCAACATTCATTATTATATGGAAAATGCTAGAATCATTCGTGAGGGACTAAAAACCCAAGGGTATGAAGTATACGGTGGAGTGAATGCTCCTTACATTTGGCTTAAAACTCCAAACAATTTAAACTCTTGGGAATTTTTTGATAAATTGCTTAAGGAAGTTCAAGTTGTTGGAACTCCGGGCTCGGGATTTGGTCCTTCAGGAGAGGGCTATTTTCGTTTAAGTGCTTTTGGAAAAAGAGAAGACGTACAAGAAGCAATGGAAAGAATTAAAAAACTTTCATAGCTTGTTTGTTTTTTATTGCACGTAACGTAGAAAATATTGAACTACTGTTTAATACAACTAGATCAAAAAAACAAAAATATAAAATTTGTAAATCCATAAGTTTTAACTTGAAAAGGAGTTTTTATGAAAGAAAATCAATTTCATTCAACCACTATTCTTTGTGTTCGTAAAAATCAAAAAGTAGCCATGGGAGGAGATGGACAAGTTTCTCTTGGTTCTACAGTTATGAAACATTCTGCAAGAAAAGTAAGAAAACTATACAACAATAGTATCATTGCGGGTTTTGCAGGTTCTGCAGCAGATGGATTTACACTCTTTGAACTCTTTGAAAAAAAAGTAAATACTTATGGAGGAAGCCTGGCTCGTTCTGTAGTAGAGCTTGCTCGGGACTGGCGCACCGATAAAATTTTACGTAGACTAGAGGCAATGCTCATTGTTGCTGACAAGGAAGAAACTTATTTGGTCTCTGGAAATGGAGACGTCATTTCACCCGATGATGGAGTGATTGCAATTGGTTCGGGAGGAAACTATGCTCTAGCAGCAGCAAGAGCTCTCATTAAAAATACAGAATTATCTCCCAAAGAAATTATCCAAGAAGCCATGAAAATTGCGGCTGATATTTGCATTTATACAAATCATAACTTAATTTTAGAAGAAGTAGACTGATTGGTCTACTTTTAATTTAACCGAAAAGCTAACAATCCATATCACAAAACATAAGAGAAATAGTTAATTTTATATG